>CACWXE010000082.1 GCA_902764715.1 uncultured Ruminococcus sp.
ATGGCGTACAGATTCCACTTTGAGGGTCAGGATTACAACAAGCAGACCGGTATCAAGCAGGTCATCAACACACCTCTCGAGAGCCTGTCCGTCAACCTGCCGCTCGGCTCGACCATCACCTGTGACGCTTATCACAACTATGAAAAGGTCAACAGCGCCGATATCCTCATCACCAACAACTCCGGCGAGGGCATCTACGAGGATGAGTTCCTCACCAGCGTCAACGACTACACCTGGAAATAATATTTTCAGTACCTTGAAATCCCGCTGAAAGAACGGCGCGGAAAAGCCGTTCAAAAGCATAGTAAAATAGACAGTCACGATAATTTTGGCGGCTGATTTATTGGTTATCTATCCAAAAGACTATTCCTTGACTTGATTTTTCACGAGTCAGGGAATATTCTTATAAAGGGGCGATTTATGATGA
The DNA here is from genome assembly GCA_902764715.1 of uncultured Ruminococcus sp. Lineage (GTDB taxonomy): Bacteria > Bacillota > Clostridia > Oscillospirales > Acutalibacteraceae > Ruminococcoides. The sequence goes on from CACWXE010000082.1 coordinate 428, forward strand.
AAAAAACCACATTAAAACTACTGGCATTCCTCACCGCTGTTGTCCTTGCGGCATCGGCCTTTTCCGCCTGCGGCGTAGACCCCAATGTAAAGCAGGAGAATGAAGCGACGGCGGACTATAAAGTAAAGATCGACGAAGAAGATCAAGAGACCGAACGCGACGGCTATTATGCCTACGGAAAAGGCAAGACCGATCCCGTAAAGGTCGGCGACGTCACGGTCAATGTCAAGGACTACGCGGTACGCTCCTATGAGCTGGGATTTATGATGGCGCAAAAGAAGTTCGACAAGCCGAAGGATATCCCGCTCGAGGCCGCCGTACAGTACGCCTTTATCCATGTTTTCTACGACGATTTCTATACGATCAACAATAAGACGGTGCAGTATCGCAGCGCAGAGGAAAAGCAGATCCGCGACGTTCTCAAGACACAGTTCGGCACGGACGACTATGACGTTACCTCTTCTATGCTCTACAACGCCGATAAAAAGATCTTTGAGATGTGGATCCCCTCATACGGCACCAACATCTATTACAATATCGACGCGGTCAACGTCAGCTCGGACGAGGCGGAGATCATCACCACCTTCTACAATGAGCTGGAGCGCAAGACCTTGTTCGGAAGAGCGACCATCACGGTCAGGGTCCGGGACGACAAGCCCGTGATATATTCACTGAAAGCGGAGTAAAGGGTTCGATATGGAAGATAAAAAATTAGCGAGTGAAAACGCCCGCCTGCTCGGTGCTCTGAGAAAGATCAAGGAGCATAACGAGGAGATCAAAAAAATACTGGACGAAGTGAGCGATCTGCTCGTGACAAACGAACAGACCGAGTCCGCTCCGGTAACGGATGAGGACGTCAAACAGCTTTTGAAAAAGTATTCGCGTCTGCACTGACGTATTGATACTGATATTCAAGAAAAGCGGACCGATAAGGATGCCGGGTTTTTGAGTGTCAGTATGTTAACAGAAAATATTCGATGGAGCGAAAGCGATGAAAAAGATCGGCATAAAAAAACTGAATGACAACTTCACAAAAAGGGGAGTTCTCCCCCTTTTGGGCATATCGCTGATCATCCTTTTGCTGACCGTTGCGGTCTACTTTGTCGCGCACTATGTCGCCAACAGCTATACGGATGAGAACCGTTTTTCCAACTGGAACTATCTGTATACCGAAAAGGCGGGATCCGTGCCTGACGGTGAGCTGCGCATCTATAACGCGCAGAACCCGATCATAACGGAAGGAAAAAAAGGCAATATTTATTTCACAAAAACGCTGGAGCCATCGGATAAAGCGAGCAACCTTGTGCTCATCACCGATTTCGCGCCGGTCAAGATCCTTCTCAACGGCAAAGAGATCTATAATAACCAATTCGATAAGGCGGAGTATGTCGGCAACTGCTACAACGCCGTCACGCTGGAACCGTCCACGCAGGAGCGACAGCTGGAGGTCATGCTCAAGCTGCCCCTCTCAGTGCGGTTTGAAACCTACCTGAATCCTCCGGGTGACCCGGCATTCACCAATATGCCCGGCTTTATGATCGGACTGATCATGATGGGAGCCGGACTGTTGGCGGCAATCGTCTTCGGGATCCTCTCGGCAGTCAAAAAACGCCTGTTCCGTTCGATCATCGTATCGGGACTGCTGTTCTATGTCGGACTCGCTCTGGCGCTGTATATGCTGCCTGAGGTCACCTATCTCTTCAACACGCCGAAGTGGATGAACATCACCGCTCTGCCCGTACACCTCACCTTTATGGTCGTGCTGTTGTGCCTGAACGGATTGTTCAAGGGATCGCGCAACACCGCGATCGCCATCCTGTTCGCGTCCGGGATCTCCGCGATCGCGGTGCTGGTAGCGTTCAATCCGCTGACGGTCAAGCTCGCCATCCTGCTGATGTGCCTGCTCACCACGGCTGCCGCGGTGTATGTTGCCCGCACGGCGATGGTACAGCTCGACAGACGTATCCAATACGCGGCGCCCGTCTTTGTGATGTGCGTATTCTGCGTGATGGTCATGGTGCTCGCGGCGATCTTTATGAGCACCCGCCAGAGGTTCCTGTATATCTATAACGTCACGATCTCCTCGATCGTCATCATGTGCGTGCTCGAATACATCTACATCCACGATTTCCGGCTGGAACAGCAGACCATCGATGTGCGCGATCAGAGCGTCAAATACAGTAAATCGGTAGAGGGTATCTCGCAGTTTATCCGCAATATGCTCGACTGCCGCGACAAATCGAAGTTTTACGATACAGCTGTCCGCGAGATCCTTGACCTGATCGTCAAGTATAATCCGGACAACACCGATATCCACTACTGCGTCGCCGTAAAAGACGGTGATACATACACGGAAGTGGTCAACAACGGCATATCGTCCTGTAACTATGAGATGATCGAGCAAAACGGACGAAAGAATGATAGGGAATGTCTGTTTGCCGGAACCTATTTTGAATATATCCTCAAAAATAAGGATGAGGTCGGCGCTGTCTTCCACTTTGAAAACATCAAAGACGGTATGGACGTCTTCTTCATCAGCATGATCGAAGCGACCTACTGCGGTCTGGTGACCACCTATGAAGATATCTTCACCGACGGCACCCACCGCGATATCAACGTGATCTTTGCCGAGCTCGCCGAAAACACAGAGCTCGATAACGGCTGCAGCGTCGATCACCTGATCAATATCAGAAACAACAGCCGTGAGCTGTGCCTGAGGATCGGCATCGACGAAGAAAGAGCCGAGCATATCTCCATCGCCTCGGAGCTGCACGATCTGGGCAAGATCGCCGTACCGAAGGACATCATCCACAAGGAAGGCAGGCTGACCGAGGAAGAGCGCGTGATGATCAACAGCCACACGGAATTCGGCTATACGATCCTCTCGGCGTATGATGACGACCCCATCCTCGCCACAGCCGCTGTGATCGCGCGCTATCACCACGAGCGCTACGACGGTACCGGCAACAACGGTCTCAAGGGTAAGGAGATCCCCATCGAGGCGCGCGTCGTCGCGGTTTGCGACGTATATGACGCGTTGATCTCCGAAAGAACCTATAAAAAGCCGTGGAGCAAAGAGGACGCGATGCATTACCTCAAGGAGAACGAAGGCAAGCTCTTCGATCCCGATATCTGTGAGAAGTTCATTGCGTTCATCGGCGAAGAAGCGGAAGCCAAGAAACCGGCAGCCGCGCAATAACCGACTGTAAGGCGGTGTGTTCATGTCAAAAGAAAAAAAGTATAAACAGAATGACTATGTCCCGACCACGCCTGAGGAAAAGGCTTTTGAAGAGCAACAGGACGCGCGCAAGTCAAAGGTCAAGTTCTATATCAAAAGATTCAAATGGTACCACATCGTGGCTGCCGTTATCGTCCTGTTCCTCATCCTGCTGTTCGGCATATGGCATCTGATCCCCAAAAAAGTGATGAATGTCGCGGTACTGGACAAAACCGTACTCGCCTACGCGGATGATGAAAACATCATCAAGCATACCGTATATCGTAAGCATCAGGGCTTTTACTGGATCCTGCATCAGCAGCGGTATGTCAATCCCGAGGGACAGTTCTACGACTATAAAAAGGATTATTTCGGCCCGATGCTCGATGAAGAAGGCAACTTCGACCATAATGTCGAGCTCAAGGACGCGGAATCCACGCCCGATCTGCTGTATCTGTCCGACGCCTACGGACTGGGCAACGATACCTTCGGTCATTATAACGGCGGTTCTCCGCTCAACGGAGGTATCTCGGAAGACGATATGTCGTACATCTCCTTTGCGCATGAGAGCGGCGCGCCGATCATTACGGAAAGCACCTTCTTCAGCTCTCCGCTGTCCGATTCGGTACGCGCTCAGCTGATCGCACTCACCGGCGTCAATCCGACCAAGTGGATCGGCAGATATATCGTCGATCTGGAAGACTTTACCGACGTTCCCGACTGGGCGCCTCCGATGTATGAGCAGCAGGAAGGCGTCGAATGGCGCTTTACCGGTCCCGGTATCCTGCTGGTGTCGTCCGACGGCAAGATCATCATTCTGGAACAAAACACGGATTTCTTATCCAAGAATCTGCTGCGTATCTATATCAACGAAGAATACCGCAAGGAATTCTCCGGCTGTGATAAATGCAACTTCTATAACTGGTTCGAGCTGGTCGAACCGAACTACGGCGTCGAGACGATAGCGACCTTTGATTTTGACCTCAATGCCACCGGTATGGAAAAGATCAGTGAGATCAGCAAGACGCCTCGCTTCTGCGCGATCTCCCGCAATCAGGAAGAGGGCTACGCGCCCGTCTACTACTTCGCGGGCGATTGCAACGACTATGTCAACGGCGACCGCTACGGCGATTTCCTGTTTTCCAACCAGTTTTTCAAATTCCTGTCCTACGACAGACAGGGCGATATCTCTAACTTTTACTGGCGGTTCTACAATCCGCTGATCCGTCATATCCTGTCCGACACCAAGAGCAAGCAATATGTGGAGGAGAAGGAGGATCACGCGGAGGTCGCTCGCGTCAATAACGGCAGCTTCCAGATACTCGAGGACGAAAAATGGCGCGGCATGACGCTCAAGGCAGCCGCTTTGAACGCGCAGGAGCCCGGCAAGGCGACCTATTCGCGCGATTTCACCTTCTATGAGGATCTGATCAAATCAGCCGGCGAGATGGGGATCAACTGTCTTGTGGCTAAGGATCTTTTGCCGCCCGAATTCTACGCGGCAGTCAGCCGCTATAACAAGAATTCTGAGAACGGCACGATCTACATCCTCCAGCGTGTCAACGTCCCCGATGAGCTCAGCGCCGCGGATTATCTGAAATCCGACGGTCTGGAAAAATGGAAGGACGCCGTCACAACGTCGATCAACGCTCTCCACGGCAACGGTCACGCGCAAAGTGAAAAGCTCGGCGCGGCTACCTACTTCATCGATGTATCGGAGTATGTGCTGGGCGTGAGCATCGATCCCGGGCTGACCTCAAAGAATGTCGCGGCGATGACCGGGCTTTCCGACTATTCCTACAGCGGCGAATATGTCAAGGACAGCAAGGGCGTCGAGGGCTTCGCGGCGTATCTTTACGATACCGCCCAAAAGGTCTCCCACGACGATTACGATTACTATACGCCCATCTCCGTCTGCGGTTCTTATAATATGATCAAGGGCATGTCGGGCGTCAAGGATAAAAACGCGTATGTCTTCAACGACATCGTCACCGCCGACTGCAAGGAATATTACTTCTGTGATATCGATCTTGATAATGAAAAGATCAACGGCGGCGGCAAGAATTCCGATACCATCGAATCAAAGTATATGAGCGCTTTCAATGAGCTCAAGAAGGTCACCTCGCCTGTACTCGCGTCGGGTGTATCGTTCTCGGACGTAAACGCCGTTTACGATCAGGACGCTGTCACCGAAACACAGCAGGGCGAGCGGATCACCTCGGCGCTGAAGGCCGCAAAGGACAGCGGTATCTTAGGCGCGACCGTATATGACCTGAACGACAGCTGGAGCGAGGTCAGCGAGGATATGGAATTCTATACCTCCGTTTCCGACAGCTATCTGTGGCACAACACCTGTGACAGCAAACAGATGTCCGGTCTGATCGCCATGGACAGCGTGATGCCGGAAACGCCCGGTCTGGTCCTCTCCGACGACGACATGGCGCAGGCGGTCTCTATGTACAGCGACGCGGGCTATCTGTATATCACCCTGCAGCTGTTGCAGGAGATCGATTACAAAGATAACGCCATGTTCATCGGTCTGGATACCTTCCAGCGCAACGACGGCGAGTATTACTACGCCGACGACTTCACGGCGAACTCCCTCTCCGGTATGGAGTATTCTCTCCGCTTTGAGGGCAAGCAAAACGCCGCGCTGTACGTTATCGATACCTATGACCGCAGCAAAGACAGAGCATATACGGAAGAAAGCTACACCGGCGACTACAACAAGGTGGCGGATCTGAGCTACGGCGGCTTTACCTCGGGTGATACCCAGTTCTACCAGACCGGCTCTACCATCTATATCCGCCTGCCGTGGACATGGCTCAACGTCGCCGATCCGTCCAAAAAGCTCGTGATCAATGACGATTCGTTCAAGGGAGATACCGCCAAGACCGTTACTACCAACGGCGCGCTGATCTCCGTCATGATCGGCGAGCGCAAGGAGGGCGACGTCATGTATGCCTTCCCCATGGATAAACACGACCCCGGATACAAAGTATTCCAGTGGAGCAAATGGGAGACCGTCAAGTACACCTCCCGCCGCAAGGAGAGCTTTGATATACTCAAACAATATTTTTCGGGACAATAAACAAGGGGCTTGAGAAAAGCCCCACCTCCCGTCAGCCGTAATAGTACGGCTGACGGGGAGGCCGACAATCAGGAGATAACCGCTTGAAGATCGAACTGTTAAGCGTTATCGGGTTACTGCTGTGCCTGTTGATCATCGGCATAGAGTACATTCTTCTTTATCGTTTGGCTGAACTGCAGGATGAGCATACAGCCCGCAACGATAACATCAGGCGTAGGCTTGATATCCACGTGGAAGGGGTGCTCTATGCACCCACCGAGGGCAGCCGTGACGCCGAGATAACCGCATTGGCCGACGAAATAAACGGAGATTTCACCGTTTATGAGATGGCTGTCAAGGAAATCAAAGAACATCAGGGCTCCGGCTTTGATGATGAAGCAAAAGAGAAGCTGATCGAGCGCATCAACACACAGGTCGAACCCATCGAGATGTACGCCAAGATGCTCGACGAGGGCGACGTCTACCACAAGGGCTATGCCTGCAGAAGGCTCGCCGATCTGGAGGCGATGGAGTATCGCGATAAGATCAAGGAATGTGTCGGCAGCAAGGACAGAGATCTGGCTTATAACGCCGCGATGGCGCTGTGTCAGATGGGCGACGTCTATGAGGTCGCCACGTACCTGCTGAGCATCGAGAACGATACCCAGTATTCGGGCAGGATCGTCAACGAGTTCTTTGCCCAGTTCACCGGCGACAGAGAGGAGCTCGCGGCAAAGCTCTTTGAAAAATGCAACAAGTACATGAAGTGTACGGTCATCAAGACGATCGCGCAGTACAATATCGACGGCTTCAGAAATATGTATATCGAGGGCGCGTCGGGCAACGACACCCAGCTGAAGATCGCCTGCGTCAAGGCGCTTGCCGCGTTCGGCTATCCCGAGGATGAACAGATCCTGCAGATCGCCGCGGGC
>CACWXE010000083.1 GCA_902764715.1 uncultured Ruminococcus sp.
ATAATATATAAAATTACGGACATAATAAAAAGCAGGAGCGCAAACTCCTGCTTCTTTTTTTATATTTGTATCAGTGATGATTATCTGATCTCTTTTCCCTCGGCGTCATACTTGGTGCGGGTGGAAGTGCCGTCCTCATTATAGGTGGTCACGACGCTCGATTTCACATTACCCTGCGCGTCCATCGTGGTACGTCTGATCTCAAGGCCGTCGTCGTTGCGTTCAAAAACGATCTGACCGGCAACAGTGCCGTCGGCATTATAATGGATCTCCTTTGCCACATTGCCCTTGTCGTCATATTCATACCCGACCGAGCCCTGCAGCTTGCCGAGTGAGTCGTAGGTATAGTCGCGGGTAACTTTGCCGTTTTCATCCTTATCGAGTTTGGTATAGCCGGTAGCTTTGCCGTCCGGGGTAGTGGCGATAGGCGCCGCGCCCTCGGGGACAGACGCCGCGCTCTGCGCGCTTGATACGCTTGAAGCGCTCGACGGCTTCGACACGCTGCCGGTGTCAGTCTTTTTACTGCCCTTGTTACAGCCGACCATTGCGGCGACCGACAGAATGAGCATGATTGCGAGCAATAACGAAATGATCCGTTTCATAGTATCTCTCCTTATACATAGCGTCCGTGAGAGCGGCACGCTTGATGATCGTGGTTTGACATTTGCTATTATAGCACAAATTACGATTTAGTCAACACGATGGAGGGTATTATGATCATCGAATCCGAAAAGAGAGAATGGCTGCTGCGCTGTCAGCTGTCAACTTCACCCCGCCGATCCGTCCTTCGGCGGATCACTGCCGAGCGTGATTATCTGCCTGATAACAGCTGTTTTTTCAGCCCGACAGCCTGCCATGTCGCCGCGGCGCTGAGCATGAGCGCCGATGACGAAAAGCTGCTGCGCGATAATCTGAGCGCCCTGGGCTACGGCGATATCGTCACGATCGCCTATGAGAACACCGACCGTGATAAGGCGGGTATGTGCATCGCGAGCCGCGTCAGGGATGATCGCCTGCAGATCGCCGTTGTACTGCGCGGCACCTCGGGCGACGAATGGTATTCCAATTTCGACGTCGGCTATTCGGCGGAGCACAGCGGCTTTGCGAATGCCGCCGACTTTGCGGAGCTGAAGCTCGGCGACTATGTATTCACCCATGCGATCGGGACGGAACCCGAGTTTTTTGTGACCGGTTACAGCCGCGGCGGCGCCGTCGCCAATATCCTCGCCAAGCGCCTGTGCGACCGTTACGGACTCGAACGCGTCTGCGCCTATACCTTCGCCTCTCCCTCTACCACGCTCAGCCGCCGCACCAACCGCTATAACAGCATCTTCAACCTCGTGCGGCAGGAGGATCTCTTCACCCGCGTGCCGCCTGAGGGCTGGGGCTACACCAAATACGGCAAAATCATCTCGCTGTCGCATGAGGGCGATATGACCGCGGGCTACCGTCAGCTCACGGGCGAGGACTATATCGGCTTCACCCGCCAAAGCGCCGTGGACAGCTTTATCGCCGCTGTCTATGATCTCGCGCCGAACGTCAACGCCTACTACCGCCGCCGCAGACAGGTCGGTGACCGCAAGCTGAGCCTCTATGAATTCATGACCTCGGTCGCGCACATGCTGTCACAGAATATGGATGACGACGCCGCGGATATCTTCCTCACGGCGATGGCGTCCGACTACGCCGATCTGCTCAACTTTTTGTCGAGCGGCGCCGATCTGAACGACCTGATCACCTCGGCGAGCGCGATCCCGAGGTGCAGTGTCGCGGACAGCCACTCTCCCGCCGCCTATCTGGCCTCTCTGGACGCGTTCATCGGATAACCGCTTTTCAGCAATAGTTTCCCGTGCTCCCGAATCCGCGCGAAAACCGCCTCGCTCACCGGATACAGCTCGCCGTATTCACTCAGCCGCGCCATACTGCTCTCGTCCAACGATACGCCGGGCAGGAGGATGTATCTGCCGTCATAATCATAAACGGCATAGCCGCCCTGAGCGCACAATCGCCGAAAATCCAGCATCGCGTCAGCGTCGAAGAACACGCAAAGCTCACACAGCTGTTTTCGCTTGATGCGGAATTTTCTGCGGCGCTTGACGGTATGTACCGAGATGATCAGCAGACAGCCGCCTTTTGAGGGCAGCGCCTCGATCAGATAGCTCTTGCCGCGGTGATCCAGTCCGCAGATCTCCCCTACGCGGCAGAGCAGATCTTTCAGCCCTAACCGTACCCTGTCGGCGTTATCGTCCAAACAGAGGGCATACCGCCGCATATCTCCTTCGCGCAATGATACCAATATCGTCTTTTCTCCGATCATCTCAACCGTCATACGCACACCTCATATCTGTTACCATCATAGAATAAAACCCGTCCCCGGGCAAGTGAAAGTTGTTGGATGGAAAGGATTGGCATTGTTATTCTATGTGAAGACGCGCGGAGCGGTGACGGCAATTCCTAATTCCTCATTCCTAATTCCTAATTATTCTTGACACTCCCCGTCACATATTGTAATATTTTGTTAAGGATATTTTCGGGGCTGACCCGACCGACAATACATATTTAGGAGTGAATGACATGAGTACAAGCTGGCTGAAAAATTCCGTTTTCTATGAGATCTACCCCCAGAGCTTTTGCGACAGCAACTCGGACGGTATCGGCGATCTGCGCGGTATCGTGACCAAGCTCGATTACATCAAGAATCTCGGCTGTAACGCGATCTGGATCAACCCCATCTATGATTCGCCGTTCATGGACGCGGGCTACGATGTGCGCGATTACAAGATGATCGCCCCGCGCTACGGCACGATAGAGGACTTTGAGCATCTGTTGGAGCAGGCTCACAGGCGTGATATCAGGATCCTGCTCGACCTTGTACCCGGTCACACCAGTGACACGCACGAGTGGTTCCAAAGCGCCAAGACGGGCTTTCCGACCCCTCACGACGACCGCTATATCTTCACCAAATGCGTCTGGGACGCGCCGTCCGAATACCGCATGATGTGCGGGATCTGCGAGCGCGACGGCAACTATCTGGTCAACTACTTCTCCTCTCAGCCGGCGCTCAACTACGGCTTCTACGAGATCACCCACCCCGAGTGGCAGTTCTCGTCCGACTCCAAAGAAGCATGGGAGACCGTGGATGCGCTCAAGGATATCATGCGTTTCTGGCTTGACAAGGGCATCGACGGCTTCCGCGTCGACATGGCGGATTCGCTGGTCAAGAACGACGACGATAAGATCGCGACCGCCAAGATCTGGCGCGATATCCGCGGGATGATGGACAGCGATTACCCCGACGCGGTGCTGGTGAGCGAATGGAGCAACCCCCTGCGCGCGATCGTCAACGCGGGCTTCCACGCGGACTTTTACCTCGACCATCCGGGCAACGGCTTCAATGAGCTCTTCCGCAAAAGAGCCACCCCCGACGGCGATAATCTGAGCTTCTTCGCCGACGGCGCGCACGGTGATATCACCGCCTTTTTAGCCGACTATGTGCCCGCCTATATGTGCTCAAAGAACCACGGCTATATCAGCTTCATCACCAACAACCACGATATGCCCCGCGCGCCGTTCTACATGAGCGAGTGGATGATACAGCTCAGCCACGCCTTCATCATGACGATGCCCGGCGTGCCCTTCGTCTACTACGGCGACGAGATCGGTATGCGCTACCGCACCGACCTGATCTCCAAGGAAGGCGGCTTCTCGCGCACCGGCTCACGCACCCCGATGCAGTGGAGCCATGAAAAGAACCTCGGCTTCTCCGACGCGGACGAGGATATGCTCTATCTGCCGCTCGACTACAGCGAGGGCTACCCCACCGTCGAGGATCAAGCCGGCGTAGGCGGCAGTATCTATGAGAACCTCAAATCCCTGATCGCGCTGCGCAAAGCCAATCCCGAGCTGATGAACGAGAGCGATTTTGAGATCGTGTACGCCAAGGAGAAGGAATATCCCTTTGTCTACAAAAGAGGCAGCTTCACGGCGTTCATCAACCCAAGCGACGAGGACAAGACCGTCGAATTTAACGCCGACGGCATGAAGGAGTATTACTTCCTCGGCGGTTATGAGATCGGCAAGGATTCTGTCACCATCCGCAGCCGCAGCTTTTTGCTGTTGCGAAAGGAAGGATAACAAAGCAGCAAAAGCAGGGACGGTCAACGCCGTCCCTGTGTCTATACGGAGGATTATTTATGAAACATACGGGAACCGTTCCGCTCGAAACCGAGCGGCTGATCCTGCGCCAATTCACACTCAACGACGCGCAGCAGGCGTTCGACAACTGGATGTCACGCGAGCAGGTCACGCGCTACATGACATGGCCGCCGTATCAAAACACAGATGACGTCAAAGCTTACATACAGTCTGTCATCGCTGCCTATGAGAATCCCGATACCTACTACTGGGCGATCGAGGAAAAGTCCGTCGGTCAGGTCATCGGCAGTATCAGTGTGATATGGCTCAATGAGGAGGTCGCGTCCGCCGAGGTCGGCTACTGTCTGAGCAACGATTTTTGGGGTAGGGGCTATATGCCCGAAGCGCTCCGCGCCGTGATCCGCTATCTGTTTGAAACCGTCGGACTCAACCGCGTCCAGGCGGGGCACGATGTGAACAACCCGAACTCCGGCAGAGTCATGGAAAAGTGCGGGATGCGGTACGAGGGCACCATGCGGCAGGCGAGCCGCAATAATCAGGGTGTGTGCGATACCGTCATGCGCGCGATCCTCAGAGATGAATACAACACTTGATCGACCGAAGGGAGAAACCTCAACTCCTGACTCCTCACTCCTAACTCCTCACTTTCATCCGTTTTCCGCCACCCGCATCGCGATGGCGGTGATGTCGTCGTCGTGATCGTTGCGCCTGCGCTTTTGCGCTTCGTTGACGATCCGCGCGGCGAGTTGCTCGGCAGAACCGTCGCGCCAGCTCAGGATCAGCTTTTCGATCCACTCGGGCGAGCCGATCATCACGCCGTCCGACACCATCACGATCCAGTCATCCTTTGTCAACAGTACGTCCTCTTTGCTGAATCGGGCTTCGTTCAGGATCCCGAGCGGCAGGGAGGGCATTTCTTTTTGCAGCAGCTTACCGTTTTTCTTTACATAAGTGGTGCAGGCGCCCGCTTTCATCAGCTTGACCCTGCCGGTAAAGCAGTTAAAATCGATCAGATCCATCGTCGCGAGCGACTCCTCCTCACTCTTGATCATCAGCGAGGAATTCGTCACCGCCAAGGCGCAGTCATAGCTCAGCCCCGCCTTGCAGAGCTTGGACATGATGCTGACCGCCATATTCGCGTCCACCGCCGCTCTGCCGCCGCAGCCCATGCCGTCGGAGATCAGCGCCACGGTACTGCCCATGCCGCCGCGGAAGTAGTTCAGACAGTCACCGCACAGTTCGCCGTTATCGCACACATGCTGCGCCGAGCCGATCTCCAGATCATACAGCGGCATCTCGCACATCACGACGCGTGCGCGATCGCCCTCAAAGCTCAGCTCGGGATCCTCAAAATACCGTCCGCAGGCGCGGTTGACGACCCGCAATAAGAGCGTCTTGGACAGCGCGGTCTTTTTGCCGACGACGATCTCGATCTCCACGATCATCCCGCTGACCTCACCCGTACGGCAGGAGCAATCCGCCACCGTCAACCCCTCCGCCGACAGCGCCTCGATCACCCGCTCGGCACGCGCCTCATCATAGCCCTCCACCGCCGCGAACTCCAGCGACAGGTCATGCAAAATGTCGCTCAGTCCCGCGAACTGACCCGCCACCACACTGCGCACGGCGGTGATCCGATGACGCGCCGCCTCCACGGACTGATACTCGCGGTAACCGCGGTTGACGCTGTGCGCCAGCTCCGAGGACTTGCAACAGCGCTTGGTGAAGTGATCCTCGATATCCTTCTCCTTGACAAAGCCGCGCTTCTTCAACGCGTCCGTCAGACGGTGGAAGTCGTCCATCGTCCGCGCGCGCTCCTTTTCCCAGCAGTAGGCGCGCAGTCCGCAGCTCTTGCAGGTATAGTCGGCGGCACGCTCATAGATCCTGTCCGCGTTCGGCTCATAGAGCTTTGCGAGCCTGTCCGACACCGCGTTGACGCAGGAGCTGACGTTCTCGAGCGCCTTGGAGCAGTGCTCCAGACGCATGGTCACATTGCGGCGGATCGCCTCCTGTGAGGTGCGCGCGCCGTCATCGGTGAACACCGTCGAGAGAAAGTTACCCGCGTCCTTCGGGATCAGCAGGAAGAGTCCCGACGCGACCGCGCTTTCAATCAGAACCGACAGCACCATCGCCCGATCGGGTGAGGTGAACGCGAACATCGTGTCGCAGATGATCGCGGCGAAGATCACCGCCGCCTTTCCCATGGGGGCGAGCAGTCCGCCGATCAGCCCCGACAGCGAGTACCCCGCCGCCAAAAACAGGAGCTTCGCGTCCGACAGCGCGAACACCGCCCCTGTCGCGATCCCCGCGATACTGCCGCCCTTGACCATCCCGTAGCGCGCGAATAACAGCACCAACAGCACGGCGAGGATCCGCCCGACCGACACCGTGCCGATCATCACCCGCGACAGCGACAACAGCAGGATACAGCCGCTCATCGACAGACAGCTCAGCTCCTGCTGTGAGAAGCCCGACAGCGCTCTTTTGGACGAGAAGAGCTGAGCGGTTCGGCTCATAAAATACGCCCCCGCCGCCGCGATCAGCCCCTCAATCACGCACTCGACCACCTCGGTCATCTCACTTTTTGCCGAAAAAGTCAGCGCGATCCCTGTCGCGAAGATCGGGATAAAGGCGACCGCAGGCGCGAAGAATCGACTGTCGGAGAGCTTTTTGATCTCATTCAGCACCCAGCGGATCGCCCCGATGGATACCACCACCGCGATGTACCGAAAGGACGATACGGGTGACGCGAACAGGTAGCTCAGCGCCGCGCCGAGCATCCCCGCCGGCATGTAAGTAAACGGCAATGCCGCCACCACTGACGCGCCGAACGGCGACAGCTCCCCTAAGGTCGCGCCGCGTGACACCACGCCGCCTACCAAAAAGCAGGAGATATGGATGACCACCTCCCGCGCCACATTCCGCGCCGAATGTTCCTTTCCGCGGGCACGACCACCCCGAACAGCTTGTACAACAGACATTTTATCATTCCTTTTTGATCCGCCGGATTTGCAGGGGAGAATCGTTCCTCCCGCAAAGAAACAGACGGATTTCACATTGATCTTGTCCTAAGTATAGCGGAAATGACTGCATGCGTTTGTCGGGGTGTGGATGGATTTTTCGGTAATGTTTTCACGGATTATCGAAAGACAAAACGGAAATCATCCCATCCTACGGAAGATTGGCGCAGGATACGGAACACTGGCGCAAGGCTGAGAAATACGGAAGAAATATGCGCATACATAAAAAAAGACTCCTTGTACAAAGGAGCCTTTTGTCTTATACTGGTTTTTAATAGAAAGAAGACAATTATTATCGAGGATGGTTTTCGCAAGAC
>CACWXE010000084.1 GCA_902764715.1 uncultured Ruminococcus sp.
TTTGCTCTGTGGATACGCGCGAAGCTCTTGACCAGTACCGCCTTGACGCCGAGATACAGCGGAGCGAGAGCCGCGTGCTCACGGGATGAGCCCTGACCGTAGTTAGAGCCGCCGACGATGATCGAGGAGCCCAGCGCCTTGGCGCGGGTCGGGAACTCGGTGTCGCATACGGTGAAGCAGTGCTCGGAGATCGCGGGGATATTGGAGCGCAGGGGCAGGATCTTAGCGCCCGCGGGCATGATGTGGTCGGTGGTGATGTTATCCTCGACCTTCAAGGAGCAGGAAGCGCTGATATCCTGAGCCATCGCGGAGGTCTTGGGGAATTCCTTGATGTTCGGACCGCGCAGTACCTCGACCTTGTCCATCTCGTCAACGGACGCGGGCTCGATGACCATGTTGTCGTTGATCAGGAAGTGCTCGGGCATATCGACCTTATAGCCGTCAGCGTATGCTCTCGGGTCGGTCATTACGCCGGTCAGCGCGGAGACCGCCGCTACCTCGGGAGATACCAGATAGATCTCAGCGTCCTTGGTTCCGCTTCTGCCGAGGAAGTTACGGTTGAAGGTTCTCAGAGAAACGCCCTTGGAGTTCGGGGACTGACCCATGCCGATGCAGGGACCGCACGCGCTCTCGAGGATCCTCGCGCCCGCGTCGATCAGATCGGACAGCGCGCCGTTCTGCGCGAGCATATTGAGCACCTGCTTGGAGCCGGGCGCGATCGCGAGAGATACGCCGTCGGCAACCGTCTTGCCCTTCAGAATATGCGCGACCTTCATCAGATCGGCGTAGCTGGAGTTGGTGCAGGAGCCGATACAAACCTGATCGACCTTCATACCCGCCAGTTCTTCAACGCTCTTGACAGCGTCGGGGGAGTGGGGGCAAGCCGCCAGAGGCGCCAGCTCGGAAAGGTTGATCACGATGTGCTCATCATAAACCGCGTCGTCGTCAGCCTTCAGCTCGGTATATGCGTCCGCTCTGTCCTGAGCCTTCAGGAATTCGAGCGTGTTTTCGTCAGAGGGGAAGATCGAGGTGGTCGCGCCCAGCTCCGCGCCCATGTTGGTGATGGTCGCTCTCTGCGGGACACTCAGCGTCTTGATGCCCTCGCCCGTATATTCAATGATCTTGCCTACGCCGCCCTTGACGGACATGATACGCAGTACCTCGAGGATGATATCCTTCGCGGAGACATTCTCCTGCAGCTCACCCTGTAACTCGACATTGACGATCTTGGGCATGGTGATATAGTACTCGCCGCCGCCCATCGCGACCGCTACGTCCAGACCGCCCGCGCCGATCGCCAGCATACCGATGCCGCCGCCGGTGGGGGTGTGGGAGTCGGAGCCGATCAGGGTCTTGCCCGGGATACCGAAGCGCTCCAGATGAACCTGATGGCAGATACCGTTACCGGGACGCGAGAACCAGATACCGTGCTTTTTGCACACTGTCTGGATGAAACGATGGTCGTCGGCGTTCTCAAAGCCTGTCTGCAAGGTGTTGTGGTCGATGTAAGCGACACTGCGCTCGGTGCGAACGCGATCGATACCCATCGCCTCAAATTCCAGATAAGCCATCGTACCGGTGGCGTCCTGTGTCAGCGTCTGGTCGATGCGGATACCGATGTCGGTGCCCTTGACCATCTCGCCGGTGACCAGATGATTTTTAATGATTTTTTCCGCTAAAGTTAAGCCCATAATGTTCCTCCTATATCATAAAGAAATGTTATATGTGGTAAGGCGGTCTGAAAGTAGCGACCCTCAGTCCGCCGGTGTTTTATTGTTTCTGTCATTGTTTCAAGGCTCCCTTTCCTAAGGTGAGATTCTGTCCAAAACTTGTTTTGGGTTACAGAATCCATACACCGGAGAGCTGTCCCCGCAAGGGGACTGAGGGTTGCCGCTGAATCGAAGATGTATTTGCGAATCTTGTGTGATCGTATTTTTCTAAAAAAGAAAAACCGGCTCAGTGAAAATCCTGATCCGGCTTGTCAATCTTTTCACACACACGGACATTATACAACTTTTTGTCGACAAAGTAAAGGCGGCACACCGCTTTTTTATAACAAAAAAGTGATATATTATATGTATTAGCAAAGGAACTCACATAATCTGCGGTGAAGTGATTCCTTTTTCGGTGATTTTGAACATAGCATTTATCATACGGGAATGATATAATATAAAATGTAAAATAAGGAAGTTTGCGCTTATGGCATGATGCCGTGAGCGTTGATGAAAAAACAAGGTGATAGTATGGATAAAAGAGAAAATCTGCGCAATATCGCGATCATCGCGCACGTTGACCACGGCAAGACGACGCTGGTCGATCAGCTCCTCAGACAGTCGGGTATCTTCCGCACTAACGAAGTCGTCAATGAGCGCGTCATGGACAGCAACGATCTGGAGCGTGAGCGCGGTATCACGATCCTGTCAAAGAACACCTCCGTCGTGTACGGAGATACCAAGATCAATATCGTCGATACCCCCGGACATGCCGATTTCGGCGGAGAGGTAGAGCGTATCCTGATGATGGTCGACGGCGTCCTGCTGCTGGTCGACGCGTTCGAGGGCTGTATGCCGCAGACGCGTTTTGTGCTGAAAAAGGCGCTGGGACTGGGCAAGAAGCCGCTGGTCGTCGTCAATAAGATCGACCGCGACGGCGCGCGTCCCGAAGAGGTCATCGATGAGGTGCTCGATCTGTTCATCGAGCTCGGCGCGGATGACGATCAGCTCGAATTCCCCGTTGTCTACGCGTCGGCGCGTGAGGGCGTATCCTCGCTCGATCCCTACGAGATGACTCCCGATATGAAGCCGCTGTTTGAGGCGATCATCCGCGAGATCCCCGCTCCCGAGGGTGAGATCGACGCTCCCTTACAGCTGCTCGTATCCAATATCGAATATGATGAATATGTCGGACGTATCGGCATCGGAAGAGTGGAACGCGGACAGATCAAGTCCGGTCAGCAGGCGGTGCTGTGCCATCAGGACGGCACGACCTCCAATGTAAAGGTCAGCAAGCTCTATGAGTTCGAGGGATTGAAGCGCGTCGAATGTGACGAGGCGCAAATGGGCGATCTCGTCTGCATCTCCGGTATCGCGGACATCAACATCGGCGAAACCATCTGCGCGCCCGATCATATCGATCCGCTGCCGTTCGTCAAGATCGACGAGCCGACCGTATCGATGAATTTCATCGTCAACAATTCGCCTTTCGCGGGCAGAGAGGGCAAGTATGTCACCTCCCGCAACATCCGCGACAGGCTGTTCAAAGAGGTGGAGACCAATGTGGCGCTCCGCGTAGAGGAGACCGACTCCGCCGATACCTTCAAGGTGTCCGGCAGAGGTGAGCTCCATCTTTCGATCCTGATCGAGACCATGCGCCGTGAGGGCTATGAGTTCCAGGTCAGTCGCCCGCAGGTCATCACCAAGATGATCGACGGCGTTATGCATGAGCCGATCGAATATCTGATGATCGAGGTGCCCGAGAACTACGTCGGCGCCGTCATGGAAAAGCTCGGTTCCCGCAAAGCGGAGCTGATCAATATGGGCACGCGTGAGGGCGGTTCCACGCATATCGAGTTCCGTATCCCGTCCCGCGGTCTGATGGGCTATCGTCCGGAGTTTTTGACCGATACCAACGGCAACGGTATCATGAACCACGTGTTTGATTCCTATGAGCCGTACAAGGGCGATATCGTCACCCGCCATCAGGGTTCTCTGATCGCCTTTGAGACCGGTGAGACCGTCACTTACGGTCTGTACGCGGCTCAGGAACGCGGCAGACTCTTTGTCGGACCCGGTGTGGACGTATATGAAGGCATGATCGTCGGCGCTTGTCCCAAGGCGGAGGATATCACCGTCAACGTCTGCAAAAAGAAGCATATCACCAACACCCGCGCCTCGGGCTCGGATGAAGCGCTAAAGCTCACACCGCCGTCCATCCTGTCGCTCGAGCAGTGTCTTGAGTTTATCGCGGATGATGAGCTGGTCGAGGTCACACCCGAGAGCATCCGTATGCGCAAGGAGATCCTCAGCAAGGAACAACGCATGAAGCACCAGTTCAGGAACAAGTGATTCAGGCTCCCTTTGGTAAAGGGAGCTGTCACATGACCTTGTGTCATGTGACTGAGGGATTGTATAATTGATCGAACGTAAGTGAGAATCCAAATAATTTGAATACTGCCATGGAATATATCATACTTGATTTGGAGTTTAACGGCACCTACTCGAAGCATCGTCATAAGTTTGTGAACGAGATCATTGAGTTCGGTGCGGTCAAATGTGACGAACAACTGAATATCATCGAGATCTTTTCGGAGCTGGTCAAGCCCCAGATTTCCAAAAAGCTCAATTCTCATGTCAGCGCTCTGACCCATATCACGATCGATGAGCTGAAAAAGCGCAACAACTCCTTCGCTCACGTGATGTCGAAATTCCGCAAGTTCCTCGGCGACGGCGTTCTGATGACATGGAGCAACAGCGATGTGCTGGTGCTGATCGAGAATTACAAGTATTTCTACGGCAATGATAAACTGCCGTTTATGAAATACTATGTCAACCTGCAAAAGTACTGTGAGAGAGCGATCGGCTACAGCGACAAAGCCAGACAGCTCGGACTGTCCGCCTGCGCCGAGATGCTGGGCATCACGTTTGAGGAAAACAGCCTTCATCGCGCGTATAATGACGCGGAGCTGACGGCGGCATGCTTTAAGGCGCTCTATGACAAAGAGCTGCTTGATCAGTACATCTACACCTGCGACGATGATTTTTATCGCCGCGTCAACTTCAAGAATTACAATATCTGTGATCTCAAGAACCCCAATATCAACAGGCACGAGATGTACTTCAACTGTGAGAAATGCGGCAGACGCGCGCTGCGCCGATCAAAATGGCGGCTCAAAAACCGCTCTTTCCGCGCGAACTTCCGTTGCCTGAGATGCCGCAGGGATTTTGAGGGACGCATCACATTCAAGCAGTGTTACGATCATGTCAATATCTCAAAAAAGACCGCGGAGATCGAACGCAAGGATAAGAAAAAGCGCAAAAGTCCGGAACCTAAAACCACATCATAAAAAACGGCAGATTATTCTGCCGTTATATTTTATCGAACAATTAGAACAAATATTCGAAAATCTATTGATTTACTGCAGAAAATCTGCTATAATAATAGTAGGGAACATATGATCGATCATGATGATCCCACTCAAAAGCGGTGATGCTACGCTTTTGAATTTGCCGAATCGGCGCGAGTAGCCCCATACTCATTTGAATACGTTAACGCAATTTGGAATAGATTTGATATTTCCGCAAGCGGCTGATGCCGTTGATCAAATCGGTTCTCTGTTGCCAATCTATGTTTTAAAACGCAGTCTATCGAAAGGAAAATTCAATGAATTATTGTGAATGGGCGGCGGCGTACCGAGAGGACGCCTGTCGCGTACTGAGCGTGATCGAGAAGAAAAAGGCGTTATTGAATGACAAAAAACTGAATGCTGACGCGCGCAAATCGATCGGTGATTCGATCATCGAATACCGCCGGATCTATCGGGAGTTGCTGAAAACTGCCGAGCATTTGCGCACGCGCGGAGGAAAAGCTCATGCGGCGTGAGAGGATGTTCCTCGATGATGAGAACAGCGATCTCATCGCGTATTCGCTGTATCAGCAGGGTTCCTCCAATCGCATGGAGCGCGAGCGGATGAAGCGTATCCTCTCCCGCGCGATCCGTCGCGAGCTGACCGATCGCCAGCGTGACTGTATCACGATGTATTATTTGGAAGGTATGAAGATGAAGGATATCGCGACAGCGTTACATCTTTCAAAATCCACTGTCACTCGACATATTCAGTCAGCCACGCATAAGCTGCAAAGGATCGCCTCCTACTATCAGCGCTGATATGAAAAAAGAATAATGAAAACGCCGCTGAAAAGCGGCGTTTTTGCTTACTTTAAAACTTTCTTTTTCTTTTGTCCCGGTTTTGTCATAGTGGATCGTATATTATCTATTTAGTTCAGCGAAAACAACTTCTGAATAATCGACTGTAAGGAGTAATGAAAGATGAAAAAGAAATTCAGAACCAGGATCATTGCAGGTATGCTCACAGTAATCACAATGTTTTCTACCGCCGGCGCGGTAATCACGCCTGTCTGCGCTGCCGAGGTTAACAGCAACGCGGTCAAAAACGTGTCTGCTTGTGACGTGGTGGAAATGATAGACAAGATGGTAGATATCGCTGTGGATGATTCTACGCCGATGGTAAAGCTGATGGCGTCGGGCGGCATGGAGGTGCTCAAGCGCCTTTGCGCTAACCTTTTTGATGAGGAGCAACCCGGTCGGGATCCCGGCGAACAAATCTCTCGATCGACCGACGAGATCATGACGGAGTTAAAGACGATCGAAACGAATATGGACGCTTATCACAATGAAGAAATGAAGACACTCGGCAACATCCAATCCATGCTTGATGAGCAGGGTGACGAAATCAAAATGTCAACCTTTTATACCATGGAACGAGATGTGGCTGCAGATCATGAGTATTTCAGAAATAATATCGCAAAAAATGAAGCCGCTATTAACTCAAACCTGACAGATACAGGCATCAAATTGAATGACAATGACACAGAAACGATCAAGGTGATCGATAAGACCACGAAAGCATCCTATGACTATATTGTCGAGCATAGCGATATCACAAAGAGCTTTACCCGGATGAAGAAGTATCTCGACAAAAGCACCTGCGGTTATGAAAGCGATTACTTCAGTGTGATTGAAAAGATCGCCAAACGTCATTATGATGAAACGGTTGACGGAATGATCACAGCCAACGGCGAGGGCTTTGGCAGCACTGAAATGTTGAAGCAGCTCCCGAATTACGATGAAAAGGTTGTCGGTTTGGCTACCGGCTACGAATGTGAAGCTCTTCTGTATTATTTCGATTGTCTGCAAATCGCGCAGCTGAATTATCAGTCAAGGAATTACACCGCATATTCCGATTATCTCAACAGCACCTTAGATACAAGGCTGAGTGATTTCAGAGCCGCGATCACCCTGAGCAACAACAGACTGGAGAGTGAGATCAATATTGACGTCGAAACGATGAATAGTATCACCGAAGCTTACAAAAGTATGCTTTCCGACTTCAATAACAGCAAGGCGGCGGAAATCAAGATCACAGCAGGCGGAAACGAGTATCAGTTCACCGTTGACGATGCAATGAGAGGCTGGATGGTGATCGATACCATGACGGCATACGATACAACAGAGCCCGTTACCTACGCTTCTTTCACGCTTGACAGAGATATATAATTGTGATACAATCATAAAGGAGTAATTCCCTCGCCTGTGCGGGGGAATAACATATTAATTTTTAAAA
>CACWXE010000085.1 GCA_902764715.1 uncultured Ruminococcus sp.
TGGCATCATGGGGAGTTGAATTTTGATTTCTCCGATCAGGAGCTCAAGTTTATGGATGGGCTGTTTATGTCTGAGGTTACCGGCGATGGGTCTTCTTTCAATATCCCAAAGCTGATGCAGTTCGACAATGTCGCGTATATCGATACCGAGCAGCCGTTTGAGAGCGCGACCCCCAATGATAACTACATGTCGTTTGATTTGTACATCCGCAGCAAAAACAACTATTCTATTGCACTGATGAATAATTCATCGATTCAGCCGGTTGACCTTAATAACAGCCTTTCCGGTCAACATGATTATTCCGGTGATGCGCAGGAAGCAAGTATGAAGCCCGGCGCGATCGGCGCGGTCAGGATGTCGATCCTGAACTGTGAAGCAAGCAATGAGCGTGAGCTTCTCTGGATCCCCGCTCCTAATGTCTGGTACAACGGTATTACCGATCATCTGTATACCGGGCTTACTGCGAATGGCTCCGGTGACTACAGCTTTTCCGGTAAGGGCAGCGCTTATTATACAGGCAGCGATATCGCGCTCAGAGCGGATGAAAGCACTACAGATCATTCGTTCTACAGTGCCAATAACGCAACCCGTACCACATGGTCAAACGGTGATAACAATGTTAAAGCCAGCACAGCCGGAAATTATCGACTCGGTTCCGATAACAGTGATGATATTATCGTTTTAACCTTACAGAATGAAGATAATGATTATCGTTACGGTCATATTCGCGTTAATCTCTGGATTGAGGGCGAAGATGCCGAAGCGAGACTGAGACTGGTCAACGGCAAGTTCAATATGTCACTCTATTTTGACATTAAGGAAGCTGTTGAATCCGGTTCATAAACGATACAAAAACGATAACTACTATTAAAGGAGGTGGAACACGATGAAAGCTAAGACAATTCTAAAAGCGCTGGGTACCATGGCAAGGCAGCGCCATTTCTTCGGAAAAGGTCTTATCAAATCATATGTTTCACTGCTCCTTGTTTTGATACTCGGCGTTACATCCACCATGGCGTGGTTCTCTGAGCGTGAAGCGGCTCATCTCGAATCCGAGAATCTCGAGTTCCAGTCCGCCTCTTCACTGCGTATCAATAAAGATAAATCCAGCACGAATAAAATCACTATTCCCGCGTTCACTCTGGATGAAGCGTCCAGCTTAGACGGCAGAAATATCTATTTCCCTGTCGGCGAGTCGTTTACCTCTAATACGGCGGAGATGTTCTTCCGCGAGGGCAACAAGGGCGATGAGAATGTCCATTATGTGTACAAGGACTTTGAGCTCAAGGGTACCTCCGGTAACACGCCTGTCTATATCAAGAGTTACAAGATCGTTGTTTCTACCAACGGTACTGTGATGAATGATGGTATTGACGGCATTTATGAGGATCAGCTCGAAATCAATTATAATTCGAACGGCGTTCCGCAGAGTCAAAAGCTTCCGCCTGATGACTGTCCGATCCGTTTGGCGTTTATCTCCGACAGTTCAAAAACCCCGATCGTGATCGATCCCTCAGCGCAGGTCAGTGATCGTACTCCCGTAACTTCCGGCGGCACTACAACCTATCCTTACAATTACGCGGAGGATTCCGACGCGGTCGCTTTGATCGATGATAACGGCGTCGCGACGACTCAGCGTACGAGCAACGACTCTTTCTCCACCTACTATTTTAAGAATCACCCGTTGTTTACCATTCCCGGCGGACAGAACCTGCCGGTCACCCTCGTCGTTTGGCTCGAGGGCACTATGCCCAACTGTGATAAGTATATCGGCAAGAAGATCTCGATCGATATCGATATCGAGAGTAACTTTGCCGAGATGGAAGACATCACGTTTATTGACGATACAGCCGGTGACTCCGGAAGCGGCGGTCACTGGGTTGGTAATGATAACCCAATCATCGCTTGTTCCTACGAGGATCCGTTCTCTGAGGAGAATCCGAAGCGTTGGAAGACGGTTATGATGACAAGAAAGTCTAATAACTCTTCTTCTCCCGATTATTATAAATGGACCTGTCGAATTCCGAAGAAGGCTGTTTCTAATATTTCTTTCTATCGCTTGAGTAAAGCTACCGATAAGCCCGGTGAACCGCAAGGTACGATCTATAACGCGTGGCATACCAGTCCCAATATCGGCGCTATGATCGACAGCGCGGCTATACCGAATTCATGGTATCATTCCGGTTCATTCGATTTGCAGCAAACACGTCAAAAACCGGATGACTACGGAAATCTTTATAATTCCGTAGTCTACACGGCGACACACGGCAATGGTCATGGTATTACAAGAGATCCTAAAAAACGTTTATCTCCCTGTGTCGGCTACTGGGATTACGGCAGCAGTGTAACGCCTACGCCTACTCAGGCTCCCGCAACCGAATCCGGCGGCGGTGGCGGCGGCGGTTTGACCGCTAAGATCGGCGTCTTTGTCAATACCGGTGAACAGACTTGGATCGATAATAACTGCAGAACTGGAAATAATCATTTGTATTTCAAAACTGCGAATGGAGAAAAGAAAGAACTGACTTTAATAGGAAGTAATTACTTTAGTTGGTCCGGTCCATTGGCTGTGGGTGATGAGATCACCGTGTTTACTATTGAGGACAGTATAGGCACCCAATACAGATCATGGGATGCTTCCCCGACCTTTGAGGTCACATCCGAAATGGTTGGCGGTGGTTGGAACGTCACCTATTCTGTCAACCGTGATAACACTAAGATGACCCGTTAACCGAAATAATCAATAATCAAAGGAGGTGTTACAGTTGAATGGTTTAAAAAAGCTCGCCAAGGGCTTTAAAGGAAAAAACAAAACAAAAAATCTGATCATTTCAATTGTGATCCTCATTGAGGTTATTTCGCTTTTGACGGTCGCGACCTTCGCATGGGTCGAGACGGTTTCATCCATCAAGATCACCAATGAAACGAATACGGTCGGTACCATTAAAAACGATACCAAATACACCGATATGATGATCGGTGGCGAGGGTGGTACGATCGATCTGCTCGATTATTTTGAACCGTCGGGTGATATGCACCTCGCGCCCGCATCCAGTGCAGACGGCAAGAACCTCTATTTCCCGAAAGCGAATATCGGATCGAATGTGATTTACAGAAAAGGCAACGTCAGCGATAAGAATACCACTTATCTCAGCGCTTCCTTTAGACTGAAAGCGGATACAAATGCTGATTTCTTCTTCTGGAAGGATAGTACGCACAATATTAGCGTAAACAATAATATTCGTGTATCCGTGACAGCTTATACGGAGGGAGAGAACCCCGAGGGTACTTTTGATCCCGAGTCCGGTAAGCTGATTAGCAATACAAAGATATATTCCAATCTGGGTGGCGGTGATGCTAAAGTTATCGACAATACTAACGGTGCTTTACCTTCATCAAATAACACTCATGTTGAAAAGTTCTCTGACCACGAAAAAGGCAAGAGCTCTACCGCTCGTCTGTTTGCGGTCGGTGCGAATGAGACAAAGTATGTCACCATCAATGTATGGCTTCAAAAAAGCACGGATAATGACGATGATTTGACTTCAAATATGTCTGTTTCTCAGGCGATCAATAACCTCGGTATCACTTCGTCACTGACACCTCGTCATGTTACGTTACTTCCGACTCCGACATGGGATACCGGCGCCCAGACATATTATGCGTGGTGCTGGACTCCCAACAGTAATCAAAAATCACGCCTTTATAAGCTCGAATTGAATTCTGAAGAAGAGCATTATACCTTTGATTACAACGGTACCTATACGAAAACGACATTTGTTCGTGCGGTTCCTGGCTGTACGGTTCAGCCGGGTGAATATGATTCGTGGCCGTTTACGCTCTCTACAAATAGCAGTGATCACGATAACAGCAAGTATTGGAATCAGACGACAAATACAACGATACCGAATGATCCTGTCGATCCGACCTATATCATCGAAACAATTAATGGAGGTACAGATAGCAAGAGCACCGGTAGCTGGCACGATCCCGCTACGGTCAAGGTCGCATATGTAACAGGGCAAGATTCCGATTGGGGTACGCTCACCGCTACCTCTTATATCGGTGCGGCAACATCTTCTCATGTGATCGAGTCTACCAACAGCTCCAGCCAGAAGCATAAGGACACTGTTCATGCAAGGCCGGGCAAGATTCTCCAGCTGGAGGCCACTGCCAAGACGGATTATGCTTTTGTCGGTTGGTATTTAGATGCGGAGGGAACCACCCCGGCGACGACTGTTAACAGTACAGCGTATACTGATACGACATATCAGCCGAACGCTCCTTCTACCGCTTCCGAGATCACCTATTACGCGATGTTCAAAGAGACGCGTACCCTCACGATCCTTCGTACGGTAGACGGCAACCTGAATTCTACTGTTGCTGCCGGAACGATGACGGTTAACGATAGTTCGACAACGACTACAGGAACTACTAAAACCGTAACAGTCGATAAGGGCGCCAGTGTAACCTTCTCCGCGGCTGCGGAACCCGGCTATACTCTTGAAGGTATTTACACAGCTTCTTCTGATGGCACGTTGAAATACGGACCGAATGATGGTAACGGTAATCCTGTTCCATCTGATTACCCGAATGCGGCATCAATTGAGCTTAACAATAACACGACCTATTACGCACGCTTTACGACAAATACACATACTGTCAATCTTAATACGATCGGTTCTACCGGCAGTAGTACGGTTCAGTACGGAAATGAGACAGCTGCAGCTTCTGTGACCAAGACCGGCGTGAAGTATAATTCCTCGGTAACGATCAAAGCGAATCCGGCAGGTGGTTATAAGTTTGTCGGTTGGTATACGAACTCAAGCGGTACAGGTACTGCGGCAAGCACAAGTGCTTCGTACACCTTTACAATGGGTGATAACGATGTAACCTATTATGCTAAGTTTGAGACCTTAAATATTTACCTGACAGGTTATTTGAACGGTAGTGATGTCACCACAACTTCCACTGATCGTAAGTTTACATTTAACAGTACTACCGGTGAGTATACATTGAGCTATAAATTCACCGGTAATTCGGAGCAGTTTGTAACGATTTATGATGGAAGCAAGGCTTATCATCCTGCTTCTGTAAATGCCGGAAGCGGTACCGCCGGTACGGTATATAACAGTTACATAGCCGGTAATGATTCCAGTAATCCCGCTCCGTATTATAAGTGGAGAGTCCCTGCTTGCAAGGGTACTACAGTATCCTTTACTTGGGATCCTGGTACTAAGATACTATCTTGGAGTATCACTGATAGAGAGCTATATCTCAAACCGAATTCCAACTGGACACAAGACAGTGCAAGATTCGCAGCCTATGTCTACGGTGACGGCGACAATTGGTACAGCATGACGTCCGCCGGCAGCGGTTATTACAAGGTTACTGTTCCCGCTTCTTATCCGAATATCATATTCGTAAGAATGAATGGCAGTACATCGACGAATAACTGGAACAATAAGTTGAATCAGACCGGTGATTTGACGATTCCGTCTGATAAGAACTGCTTCACTGTTCCCTCTGGAGCTTGGGACGGTTCGACCACAACATGGTCATTGTATTAAACAATAATTAAGGAGGTGAAACCATGAAAAAGTCAAAAATCGTTTTAGCGATCGTGTTGGCGGTCGTACTGCTGATAGCCGTTTGGAACGTCCCGACGTTTTCATGGTTCTCACGTCCTCATAGCCAAAATGGCGCACAGGCGGTCTTAGGTGGCAGCAACGGCGCCTATTCCCTCAACGCCTATAACGCCTACGGTGTTTCCATAGCGACTTACCCCTCAAATGATGGATTCACTTATTCGGATACTGCTACAACCAACTATAATGGTTCTAATATCCCCAACTACAACCGTAAGTATTTCAAAACGACGCTCACCAATAACTCCGGTGGGGAACAGAATGTTTCGCTCTACGCGCGTACGCTCTCGATCCCGACCGCAAACAACGGCTCTCTCGCTATCGGTGTTAATGGTCCCACCCGTAGCTATCGCGACTATTCCTCTTTGGCAAAGCCCACGACCTATGCTGACCGCGATGTGATGCGTATCTATTTTGAAAAGGACAATAGCGTCACCGGTTGGAACGGTACAGAGTTCTATATTTGTTGGAATGAGAGTTCCAATTTGAATAATGAAACACTCGGCAGCCGAGGTGAGAACGGCACCTACTATAAGCTGACTCACGTCGGCGGTAACAATAATCCCAATCAGTATTATGCGGATATCCCCAAGACAGCGACGCATGCGTTCTTCTGCGTAGAGAACTGGGGTACCAATAATAACGGTCAGCCAAATTGGGGTCAGCGTTCTCAGGAACTATGTAATTTAGCTTCAGATGGGCAAAGCGCGACCAGTAGTGTGTTATTTAAGATAACCAATAATTACAAAAACGGTAATTCCAGTAGTAATCATTTGGTTGAGGCTTATACCGGTATAACTGGTAACTGTATCAACCATTATTATAAGGATATCTTTGTCGCGTACGGCAACACCTTTGACGCGGCGCTGAGCAATACAGATAGTAATCATATCCCTACCAGAACGGGTTATTCCGCTAACTACATCGGCACGTTAAAGTATTATTCCGGTGACACCAATGTGTTTACTGTTAATGAAGATACCGGTGTGATCACGCCGAAGAATGTTAACGGCACCGCTATTTTGTACACCAAGTCGACCGGTGGCTCTTATCCGGATGAACAGCAGGTCGAAACGACCGTTCATGTTACCTCAGATGCGAACTACGTTTTCCACGACGTTCCGATCGTCAAGAATGTCAAGATGGCGGCGAATGAGACGGTTGATGTCAACTGGTATGTGATCAACAATTCTACCACCAATGAGCTCTCCTATGAGATCGACGAAATCTATATTGGCAACTGATCATCATCGATAGATGATTACATCAACTTCAACACAATTTAATTATCCGAAAAGGGTTGTTTTTACAGCCCTTTTTTATTATACTGAAAGATAGAGCGATTATCGTTGTGATATATAATGTACGAGGTATTCTATGAACAAGCTGAAACAAAAAATCAAAGATAGATTAGGTGAGAAAAAGACCGCCGCGCTGAAAAAGGTGCTTAACGTCTCCCGAATCATCAAGAATATCGTGTGCTGGACGTTGATCGCGGTATTGACGGTAGCTGTCATCATCTTCGTATTCACCAAGATCAACGGAGAGACTCCAAAGGTGTTTGGTTATACGCTGCATCGTATCGTAACGGGCAGTATGAGACCTGAGCTTGAAGTCGGCGACGTCATCGTCAGCAAGGAGATAAAGGATAAATCAGGGTGACGCGAGATTTGAGAATAATAAGGTAACGCATCGTGTTTTAGTCGCTCCCTATGATAATGGCAGGGGAGCAACGGTGATCGTGACAAAGGGTGACGCTAATATCGATGACGACGGTGAGATCAGCGTAGGTGATGTAGAGTCAAAGTATCATTCTAAAGTTGTTTTTTTAAAGTCTATTTATAATTTCTTTTTTACTCCTTGGGGCTTATTTGTTTTTATCTTCGTATTGTTGTTGGTTTTCTTTGATGAGATTGTCAATATCGTCCGACTGGCGATCAGCAGAACGCAAGAGGAAGATACGGAATCGTTCCAGGAGATCGTCGAACGCGTCAAGCGCGAACAGCTGGAAGAGATGAGAAAGAAGCAGGCTGCCGAAAAGGCTCAGCTTACGGTACAGAGTGCTGTGACCGCTGTGGACGGGCAAGAACAGGATGATACTGATACACCGAAAGACCCCGTGATTGAAGATACCAATATCGAGAAAACAGAGGTCTACAACGATCGACAGACGAAGGAAAAGACAGAAGAACCTACTGTGAACAGTCAGATGAATCTGCAGAAGGGTTCAGAACAAAAAAGCAAGACCGATAAGAATCACGCAGGAAATAAACAGAATAAATCTAAGAATCAGTCAACTTCGGTTAATAAACAGAAAAAGCGATCAAAGAAGCGTAAGAAAAGATAAACGTTATATGTTG
This sequence comes from uncultured Ruminococcus sp., assembly GCA_902764715.1. Lineage (GTDB taxonomy): Bacteria > Bacillota > Clostridia > Oscillospirales > Acutalibacteraceae > Ruminococcoides. Next base: position 8,009 of record CACWXE010000085.1, read on the forward strand.
GCTGATGACATAGTAAAAATGCAGGAGGGAACTCTGTGTTCAGAAAAATAATTCATATTATTTCTGTAGTTGTTTTTATAATTCTTATCGTAATAGTAGTGTATGCTCTTTCGTCACGTATCATGGGGGGAACTCCGTCGATTTTCGGTTACTATTTCTTCCGTGTTTCCTCAGATTCGATGGAGCCTACTTTGAAGGTCGGCGACGTGTTGCTGGTTCATTCAGTCGATGCGGAAGATATCCATAAGGATGATATCATTACTTATAAATCAAAAGAAGGTTCAACGTATGGCCGTGAGGTGACTCACCGCGTCGTCTTTGATCCCGTGATCAAAAACAATAAGTATTATTATCAAACAAAAGGTGATGCACTCGGCGCGCCTCTGGATAAGGTGATCACTTACGATCAGATCGAAGGTAAGCTTGTACGTAAGCTTGTTCTGATAGGAACGGTGTATAGCTTTTTCTGTACACCGATCGGTATATGTGTATTGATCGGAATTATTGTCCTATTGTTCGGATCCGAGATGGTTTCAATGTTTGTTTCATCTAAAAAAATCGATGCAACAGATGATTTGCTTTTTGAAACAATCAAAAAGGACAAGCCTGAGAATAGCGAATCCGGGACAGAAGGATCTGAAAAGAATGATGTTTCGGAACAATCAGAATAAAGATTCAGATGATATGCCGCTCTTTATGGAGCGGCATTTTTCTTAATTGGAATAATGATACACTCAAATACTCCAGAGCGGTTAAAATCCTTTTACAATTCTTGCAATCCACCACAATTTGTGGTAAAATCGCAATATAATGGCTACATATAGGGTTTTATATGATAGTTTGTAAGTTCTCATTGCCAACGAGGAGCAAGTGTTATGCAAAAAGCCGATCACAGCGGTCATCGTGCCCGGATGAAAAAGAAATTGATAGCGAATGGGATCGACGCTTTCGAGCCGCATGAGGTGCTGGAGATCCTTCTCTATTACGCGATCCCTCAGCGCAACACCAATGATATCGCAAAGAATCTGATCGCGCGTTACGGTTCACTTTCGGCGGTACTGGACGCGTCGCTGGACAGCTTGAAGGACGCCGGGCTTACCGAGCATCAGGCGATGTATCTCAAGCTCTTTCCCGGTGTGACGCGGCTGTATATGGTTGACAAGTACGAGAACTCCGACAAGACGCTGAACTTCGGCAATATCCCCGGTTTGATCTTGAATAAGTTCATCGGTTATGAAGAAACCGAGCACGTGTTTTTGCTCTTGATGGACACAAAGGGGAAAGAGGTCTACAGCGGCATGATCGCTCACGGCGATTTCAGCTCCGCCGGCGTTTCGATCCGACAGATCGTTACCTTGGCGATCAACTACGGCGCGACAGCCGCGGTATTGGCGCATAACCATCCCAGCGGTCTGGCGCTGCCGTCAAAAGAGGATGTGTTGACGACCATTTCTCTCAAAGATGCTCTGAAGCTCGTCAACATCACCCTGCTCGATCACTTCATCGTCGCCGACCACGATTGCGTATCGATGGCGGAATCGGGCATTATATAAGTGTTATCACGAACTCCTTAGAAGGTGTCAGCGTAAGCTGACGGATGAATTGTATAGATTGACCGACCAAAGGGAGAATCGTTAAAGAAGGAGGATGACGCATGGAACAATTCAAATTGGTATCTGAATATCAGCCTACGGGCGACCAGCCTGCCGCCATCCAAACCCTGGTGGACAGTATCAAAGCAGGTCATAAGGAACAGACGCTTCTGGGCGTAACCGGTTCCGGCAAGACCTTCACCATGGCGAACATCATCGCGCAGGTGAACAAGCCGACTTTGGTACTCGCGCATAACAAAACGCTTGCCGCACAGCTGTGCTCCGAGTTCAAGGAGTTCTTCCCCGAGAACGCGGTCGAGTATTTTGTATCCTATTATGATTACTACCAGCCTGAGGCGTATATCCCTCAGAGCGACACCTATATTGAAAAGGATTCCGCGATCAACGACGAGATCGACAAGCTGCGCCACAGCGCCACACTGGCACTCTCCGAGCGCCGTGACGTCATCATCGTCGCCTCGGTATCCTGCATCTATTCACTGGGCGACCCGATCGATTATCGCAACATGGTCATCTCACTGCGCCCCGGAATGGAGAAAAGCCGCGACGATCTGATCCGCAAGCTGATCGAATTGCAATACGAGCGCAACGACATCAACTTTGTGCGCGACAAGTTCCGTGTCAGGGGCGATATCGTCGAAATCTTCCCGGCGTCATCCTCCGACCGCGTGATCCGCGTGGAGTTCTTCGGCGACGAGATCGACCGTATCACGGAGATCAATCCGCTCACAGGCGAGCTGATCGCGACTCTGCGCCATGCCGCTATCTATCCCGCGTCGCACTATATCGTCGACGGTGAGAAGATGGCGCGCGCGATCGCTGAGTTGGAGCGCGAATTGCAGGAGCGGCTGAAATATTTCCGTGAAAACGGCAAGCTGCTCGAAGCCCAGCGCATCGAACAGCGCACCCATTATGATATCGAAATGCTGCAGGAGATCGGCATGTGCCCCGGCGTAGAGAACTACTCGCGCGTCTTGTCGGGCAGAGAACCGGGTTCCGCGCCGTTCACCCTGCTCGACTACTTTCCGAAGGACTTTTTGCTGTTCGTGGACGAAAGCCATGTCACACTGCCGCAGGTGCGCGGTATGTACGGCGGCGATCACGCCCGCAAAAAGAGCCTGATCGACTACGGCTTTCGACTTCCGTCCGCCTATGATAACCGTCCGCTGAACTTCGATGAGTTTTATGAGCGGCTGAATCAGGCGGTATTCGTCAGCGCAACGCCCGGCGATCTGGAGCTGGAGAAAAGCGCCGTAGTAGCGGAGCAGATCATCCGTCCTACGGGCTTGCTCGATCCCGACATCTCCGTCAGACCGACCGAGGGTCAGCTCGACGATCTGATCTCCGAGATCAACATCCGCACCGAAAAGAGCCAGCGTGTTCTGGTGACAACTTTGACCAAAAAGATGGCGGAGGATCTCACCGAGTATCTCGAGAGCATGGACGTCAAGGTGCGCTATATGCACCACGACATCGACACCGTCAAGCGCATGGAGATCGTGCGCGACCTGCGACTGGGCAAGTTCGACGTACTGGTGGGCATCAACCTGCTCCGAGAAGGTCTGGATATCCCCGAGGTCAGCTTGGTGGCGATCCTCGACGCGGATAAGGAGGGCTTCCTGCGATCGGAACGCTCATTGATCCAGACGGTCGGACGCGCCGCGCGAAATGCCGACGGCATGGTCATCATGTACGCCGACAGCGTGACCGACTCGATGAAGCGAACCATCGTCGAGACCAACCGCCGCCGCGGAATCCAGCAGGCGTATAACGAGGAGCACGGCATCACGCCGCAGACCATCATCAAAAAAGTGGGCGACATCATCGAGATCTCCACCCATACCGATGATGAAATGGAACTGGTCGGCAGGCTCTCGCGTGAGCAGCGGATCGAGATGATCAAACAGCTCACCAAAGAGATGCAGGCGGCGTCTAAGCTGCTCGAATTTGAGCACGCGGCATATCTGCGTGACCAGATCAAAAAGCTTAAAGGAATTAAATAAACCGGAGCGTTTCTACTGCCCCCTCTGACGAGGGGGTTGGGGGAGAGATAACGAAGCACGATAGTCGCGAACCGTCATCTGACGCAAGCCGGCGATTTGATATCATTACGAATAGTATTGAGTCAGTCGTTGTATTATTACTAATACGTTGCGTTATCTCTCCCTCGCGTACGAAAAACTACTCCTGACATAACGACTGCCCGCGCGCCCCCTCGTCAGAGGGGGCAGGATAGGCGAGAGAACGACCTCCCTTAGGAAAGGGAGGCTATCATACAGAAACCAAGGTGAAACTATGGCAAAAGCAAAGAAAAAACCTGTCTACAGTAACGACGATATCAAGGTGCTCAAGGGCCCCGATCAGGTGCGTAAGCGCCCGGCGGTCATCTTCGGCTCCGACGGTATCGAGGGTTGTCAGCACAGTGTGTTTGAGATCCTCAGTAACTCCATCGATGAGGCGCGCGAGGGCTACGGCAAAGAGATTGTCCTCACCGCCTACAACGACGGCTCGATCGAGATCGAAGACCACGGACGCGGCATCCCCGTCGAATATAACCAAAACGAAGAGAAATATAACTGGGAGCTGTTGTTCTGCACGCTTTACGCGGGCGGCAAATACGACAATGACAACGGCGGCAACTACGAGTTTTCTCTCGGCCTCAACGGATTGGGACTGTGCGCGACCCAGTTCGCGTCCGAGTACATGGACGCCGATATCAAGCGCGATCACAAAAAATACTCCCTGCATTTTGAAAAGGGCGAGAACATCGGCGGTCTGCAATCGACAGATTACAGCGGCAGAGATACCGGCTCCAAGATCCGTTGGAAGCCCGATCTCGAAGTCTTTACCGACATCAAGATGGATAAGGCGTTTTTCACCGAGATGCTCCGCCGTCAGGCGATCGTCAACCCCGGCGTCAAGTTCATTTTCCGTCAGCAGGCGGGACGTTCCTTTGACGTCGAAGAATTCTTCTATGAGAACGGTATCGCCGACCATGTCAGCGAGCTGATCGGGGAGGATGGCTTCACTACCGTCCAGAGCTGGAGCGGTGAGCGTATGTGCCGCGACCGCGACGACAAGGACGAGTACAAATGCAAGATCAACGTCGCGCTGGCGTTTTCCAATAAAGCCTCCGTCACCGAGTATTATCACAATTCCTCGTGGCTCGAGCACGGCGGCTCGCCCGATAAAGCGGTGCGCAACGCTTTTG
>CACWXE010000086.1 GCA_902764715.1 uncultured Ruminococcus sp.
CTGCGCGCCTACGGTCAGCGTGATCCGGTCGTCGAGTACCGTATCGAGGGCTTCGATATGTTCGACGAGATGATCGAGACCATCCGTCAGGAGACCGCCAAGCTGATCCTCGTCGCGCCCAAGCGTGTCTACGAGATCCAGAAGAAGCGCGAGGAGCTCGAAGCCAAGCGTAAAGAGATGGAAGAAAAGGCGGCGGCAGCCCATCAGGTTGTCCTCAAAACAGAAGAGGACAGAAAGCCCAAGCCCTCCGCGGTGGAGCTGGGACTCAAGCGTGAGCAGGTCGCAAAGCCCACCGAGTTCTCGGGCGACGGCACCGTATCGACCAACAAGACCGTTGTCAAGAAAAAGAACAAAAAGCCCGGCCCCAACGACCCCTGCTGGTGCGGCTCGGGCAAGAAATATAAAAAATGTCACAAACCGATTGATGAGGGATACAAAAGTGAGTAAGGTTAGAACACGTTTCGCGCCCAGTCCGACGGGCTTTATGCACGTCGGCAACCTGAGAACGGCGCTGTATGAATATCTGGTCGCCAAAAGTCAGGGCGGCAGCTTCATCCTCCGTATCGAGGATACCGATCAGGAACGCTATGTCGAGGGCGCGGTAGACGTCATCTACAAAACGCTCGAGGTCGCGGGCTTACAGCATGATGAAGGCCCCGACGTGGGCGGCGACTACGGCCCCTATGTCCAGAGCGAGCGCAAGGATATGTACCTGCCCTATGCCGAACAGCTGATCAAAGAGGGCAAGGCGTACCGCTGCTTCTGCACCAAGGAGCGTCTGGAAAAGCTCCAGAACGAGACTGTCGGCGGCGGCTATGACCGTCACTGCAGAGATTTATCGGACGCGGAGATACAAGAAAAAATGGACGCGTCCATCCCCTATGTCATCCGACAGAAGATGCCGATTGAAGGCTCCACCACCTTTACGGACGCGGTGTTCGGCGAGATCACGGTGGACAACAGCGAGCTGCAGGATCAGATCCTGATCAAGCAGGACGGCTATCCGACCTACAACTTCGCGAATGTTATCGACGACCACACCATGGGCATCACCCATGTCGTGCGCGGCTCGGAGTATCTGAGCTCCACGCCCAAATATAACCTGCTGTATGAGGCGTTCGGCTGGGAGATCCCGACCTACATCCATCTGCCGCTGATCAACGGCAAGAACGAGGACGGCTCCGTCTCGAAGCTCAGCAAGCGCCACGGCTCCACGGGCTTTGAGGATCTGATCAAAGAGGGCTACCTGCCCGAGGCGATCATCAACTACATCGCCCTGCTCGGCTGGTGCCCGAAGGATAATCAGGAGATTTTTACCCTTGAAGAGCTGACCAAGGCGTTCGACATCAGCGGAATCAGCAAGAGCCCCGCGGTATTCGACTACGACAAGCTCGAGTGGTTCAACGGCGAGTACATCAAGGCGATGACCGACGAGCAGCTCGTTGCCGTTTTTACACCGTACTTCAAACAAGTGTTGGGAGATAAAGAACTCGACTATCACAAACTGGCAGCGATCTTGCAGCAGCGCACCACCAAGCTGACCGACATCCCCGAGAAGATCGACTTCTTCGCGGCGCTGCCCGAGTATGACAAGGAACTCTTTGTCAACAAAAAGAGCAAGACCAATCTTGAGAACGCGCCCGTGATGCTCAAGGCGGTATATGACGAGTTATCCGCGTTGGAGAGCTGGGATCACGATTCCATCCACGACGCGCTGATCGGTCTGGCGCAAAAGCTCGAGGTCAAGAACGGCACGGTCATGTGGCCGGCGCGTATCGCCGTGGCGGGCAAGACCGTTACCCCCGGCGGCGCGATCGAGATCCTTGACATTCTGGGCAAGGACGAGAGCCTGAGAAGAATGGAGCTCGGACTGGAGAAATTGAAATAGGAAAAGCCTTCCCCTTGGGGGGAAGGTGCCGAGTATGAACGAGGCGGATGAGGGGCTGACCTTTCCGCTTTATCGATCATACAAAGAGTGATAAACTGATTAAGATTGAAAAGGAAGGCTTTTATTGCAACCGAATCGAATCGGTAGAGAAAACGCCTTCCCCTCATCCGTCACCCTTTGGGTGACACCTTCCCCCCGAGGGGAAGGCTTTCATCAATCCATAATAAACTGAGGGATATGAAATGACAGAAGATAAGAAAATCGTGGAAAATTCCGAGGAAATGTCCTCGAACTTTATCCACACCATCATCGAAAAGGACATCGCCGAGGGCGGCGACTACGCGGGGATGAAGGTGCACACGCGCTTTCCTCCCGAGCCGAACGGCTATCTGCATATCGGTCACGCCAAGGCGATCTGCATCAACTTCGGCACCGCGCTGAAGTTCGACGGCGTCTGCAACCTGCGTATGGACGACACCAACCCCACCAAGGAGGATGTGGAGTTCGTCGACGCGATCAAAGAAGATATCCACTGGCTGGGCTTCGACTGGGAAGACCGCTTCTACTATGCCTCCGAATACTTTGACAAGATGTATGAGTCGGCGGTCGAGCTGATCAAAAAGGGGCTCGCCTACATCTGCGAGCTCACGCCCGAGCAGATGCGCGAATACCGCGGCGACCTTTCCACTCCCGCCAAGTCTCCCTACCGTGACCGCCCGATCGAAGAGAGCTTAGCGCTTTTTGAAAAGATGAAGAACGGTGAGGTCGAGGACGGCAAGATGACCCTGCGCGCCAAGATCGACCTTGCGTCGGGCAACTTCAACATGCGCGACCCGGTCATCTACCGCATCAACCGCCTGCACCATCACCGCACCGGCGACAAGTGGTGCATCTACCCGATGTACGACTTCGCCCATCCCATCGAGGACGCGATGGAGCACATCACCCACAGCCTGTGCAGCCTCGAGTTCGAGGATCACAGACCGCTGTACAACTGGGTGCGCGACAACGTCACCCTGCCCTCTAAGCCCCGCCAGATCGAGTTCGCGCGACTGGGCATCAACCACACGGTCATGTCGAAGCGCAAATTAAGAGCGCTGGTGGAGGAAGGCTACGTCAGCGGATGGGATGATCCCCGTATGCCCACCCTGTGCGGCTTGCGCAGACGCGGCTATACGCCTAAGTCGATCCGTAATTTCTGCGACCGCATCGGCGTGAGCAAGGTCAACTCTACCGTCGAGTATGACTTCCTCGAGCACTGCCTCAGAGAGGATCTGAACCTCACAGCACAGCGCGTGATGGTCGTGCTCGACCCTGTCAAGCTCGTCATCACCAACTACCCCGAGGGTCAGACCGAGACCTTCCATGTGGAGAACAACCCCAACAATGAGGCTGACGGCGCCAGAGAGGTCACTTTCAGCAGAGAGTGCTGGATCGAGCGCGGCGACTTTATGGAGGAGCCGATCAAGAAGTACCAGCGCCTGTATCCGGGCAACGAGGTGCGCCTCAAGAGCGCGTATATCGTCAAGTGTACCGGCTGTAAAAAGGACGAGGACGGCAATATCGTCGAGGTCTACGCCGAGTACGATCCCGCAACCCGCGGCGGCAATACGCCCGACGGCAGAAAGGTGCGCGGCACCATCCACTGGGTGGACGCCGAGAACGCGCTCGACGCGACCTGCAATCTGTACGACAACCTGTTCACCGAGGCTGATCCCGAGGCGGACGGCAAAAACTTCCTCGATTGCATCAACCCCGATTCTCTCAAGATCGTCGAGGGCTGTAAGGCTGAGAAGGCGATCGCCGACTTTGAAGCGCCCGCCTACTTCCAGTTCATGCGCACAGGCTACTTCTGCATCGACCCCGACAGCACGAAGGAAAAGATGATCTTTAACCGAAGCGTCAGCTTGAAGGATGGGTTTAAGAAAAAATGAGTCCATTTAATTAGTAATTAGGAATGAGGAATTAGGAATTATGGGAGGGCGTTGCCCTCACCCTTTTGTAGTTGAAAATTGAAAGTGGAAAGTGGAAAATTGAATAAAAAAACAGCGCTCATGACTCTTTCATAAAGTCATGAGCGTTCTTTTATTGCAAAGTTGTATGTTAGATGAAATTTGAATCAGGTGTGGACGGAGTCCACCATTCATTCCTAATTCCTAATTTCTAATTTCTAATTCACCAGCGCGCTTACCGCCGCGTTGACGACGGGGGTGGCGGCTTGGATGCCGTAGCCGGCTTCTGTCACGACTGCCGCGAAGGCGTAGGGGTGGTTGGGATCGTCGATGAAGCCGACGAACCACGCGGTGGGCTCCTTGCCCTGACCCACCTCGGCGGTACCGGTCTTGGCGCAGAATTTGAGACCCGCTATGCTGACGCCGCGCGCTGAGTAGCCGTCGGCGGAGGCGGTCATCAGCTCCTTGACCCTGGAGGCGGTGTCGGAGGAGATCATGTTGACGTCCTTGTTTTTATTGATGGTGATGTTCAGCTTGTTGATCAGGTTGCCGTCGTCGTTGACGATATAGGGCGACGCGGCGGTGCCGCCGTTGGCGACGGAGGATGAGATCATCGCCATGAGCATCGGGTTCGCCAGATCCGTATACTGACCGATGCCCGACCACGCAAGCGCGTTGTTGCCCGCGCCGGTGGCGTCATAGTGGCTCGTCGCTACGGGGATCTCGCTCATCATGTAGCTGTCGTTGTTGAAGCCCAGCTTCTCGGCGGTGGCTTTCATTTTTTCCTCACCGACCTGCACCGCGATCTGTGCGAACGCGCAGTTGCAGGAGTTGGCGAACGCCTGTGAAAAGCTCTGGGTGCCGTGGGCGGACTCACAGGTGATGGGGTTACCGTCCATGTCGATCGAACCGTTACAGGTGAAGCTCTGGCTGTCAATATCGGGGATATTCTCGATCGCCGCGGCGGCGGTGATGATCTTGAAGGTCGAGCCGGGGGTGAAGGTCGAGGACACGACGTTGTCGAGATACACGCCGTCATACTCACTCTCGTTATCCTCGGTGATGGTCGGCGGATCGGCGGGGTCATAGCTCGGGGTGCTGACGTCACAGAGCACCGCGCCGGTCTTATAATTGTAGACGACGCACGCGCCCTTATGGCTGCCCAGCGCCTCATATGCCGCGCGGCAGGAGTTCGCGTCGACCGTCAGGCTGATATCGCTGTTGGGACGAAGGGATTCGGGCAAGCCCGCGCCGACGACGAAGTTGTAGCCCGACAGACTGGTGCGGTAACGGCTCTGGATGCCGGTGGAGATATTCAGACTTTCATCGCCCACCACGTGCAGCAGCGCCTCACGCGTGGCGCTGTCATCGGCATAATAGCGCTTGCCGTCCTCGCTGTGCGCCAATACGGTTTTGTTGCGGTCGGTGATCTTGCCGGCGTTGCCCAGATCGGCTGAGGACGCCATGTGACCGTTAAAGGGCTGCTGTACCCATTTGTTATGATTGATGACGGTGATCACGCCGAGGTAGATCGTACCCGCCAAAAAGGCGAAGGTCACGATCCACAGGATCAGCGAGCGGGTCATGATTCGTTTCATCGGTCAACACCTCGCTCTCGCAGAACGCTCTTGGGGATGCGGCGCTTGGCGGCATAGGTGCGTTCATCCGCCGCCTTGATGAAGGCGAGCAGTCCCCAGCAGGAGATCATCGACGAGCCGCCCGCGGACAAGAACGGAAGCGTCACGCCCGTCAGCGGCAGGATATCGGTGATACCGAAGATGTTCAGCGCGGATTGGATGACCATCAGCCCTGCCGCGCAGCAGGCGGAGATGGCATAGAAGGAGGAGCGTGAACGGGTCGTGATCGCGCGCGAATAGAACGCCAGCGCGATGATCGCGAACGCCAGTGAGAAGGCGATGATCAACCCGAGCTCCTCGGCGATCAGTCCGAACACCAGATCGGATTCGGACGCGAAGATGTATTTGAGATAACCGTTGCCGGTGCCAACGCCGATCAGGCCGCCCGATGCCATGTAGGACATCACGCGCACCTGCTGATAACCGCCGCTGTCCTGGGTATGCTCCCAGACATGGCCCCACGCCGAGAAGCGGTCGGCGACATAGGGCTTGACGCTCAGTACGACAAATACCGCGAGCACTGCCGCGGCGAGCGCGAGGATGACGGTCTTGAAGTCACCCGAACGCATGAACGCGATCAGCAGGAAGGTCATGAAGAAGATCAGCGCGGTACCGAAGTCACCCATCAGCGCCAACGCGCCGACGCAGATAGCGGAGAAGATGATGAACTCGATGAAGTTGCGCTTGGTCTGCAACTGATCCAACGCGGACGCGCCGACAAAGATGAACGCGATCTTGACGAACTCGGAGGGCTGTACGCTGATGCCGCCGATGCTGATCCAGTTTGCCGCGCCGTTGGTGACCCGACCGAATACCAGATTGATCGCCAGCAGTCCGACGGCGCCGATCATGATCCACAGCCGCCATTTGGTGACGCGGTCGGGATCCTCGATGAATTTGACGATCACGGCAAAGACGATCATGCCGACGGTCATCGCGACAAGCTGAACGATCGAGGATCGCACCTCCTGCCGCACCAACAGCAGTACGCCCATGCCCGACATAAAGCACGCCAGCGCCTCTAACTCAAAGTTGACGCGGTTGAGCGCGTAGGACGAGATGCAGAAGAACGTCCACATGATGAGCGTCATCACGCCGAACACATACAGCGGGATGAGGTTTTGCACCTCATTGGAGAAGCACGCCTCCACCGCCATGAATAGGTGGAAGAAGGTGATCAGGATCATCAGCTTATAGGGCTTTAATGAGCCCTTGTCCGACGCCTTGGAGAAGAACCACGAGGGTCGGATGCGCTCCTGATACTCTTCGCCGCGCCTGAGCACCAGCGAGGTATGGCCGATGTCGATGACGTCGTTGATATTCACCAGCGTGCGTCCCCTGGCGGGTTCGCCGTTGACGAAGGTGCCGAATTTGGAGCCGATATCCGAGACGAACCAGCCCTCCTTGCGGCGCAGAAATACACAGTGATCGCGCGACACGCTGATATCGGATACGCGGATGTCGGAGCCCTTGCTCCTGCCGATGGAGTTCTCCCAGAACAGGACCGGGATCTGCTGACCCGTCTGGAGCAGCTCGAACATCACCAGCGGCTTTTCGGGACGGCGGTGCCGTCTTGCGGACGCAAAGCACTGGTAGATGATGATGATCGCGTAGATGGGCAGCAGCGCCCGCAGCGCGATGACCGCGATATCCAGAATCGACTGTAGATTCAAACGCCTCACCTCCTACAATATAAATTAAGGTAATGGACACGGTAGCCAGCCGTGTCTGTTTTCCTTTTCAATGCCTAAGCTGTAGAATGAGAAGGAATGGTCTGAATGGTCTGACACACATCACCATGAACTAACACGTTCGCAAAGGAGTTAGTCAGCCGCCTTTCTCATTCGCAGCATTCGATTTACGCAAGTTGCTCCGTCGCTTTGCCGATGCGTTCGTGTAACACTCAGGAGATTGAACAAGCATTGAGTAAAAAGCGGAATGCCATATCAAAATATCAGGAGGTTTTTTCATGAACTCGGTCGGAATTGATGTTTCAAAGGGAAAGAGCATGGTCGCAGTGCTGCGCCCTATGGGTGAGGTTGTAATGCGCCCAACAGAGTATCTTCACACGGAGATTGAGCTTGAACAGCTGTCTTATGCTATTCTCGCTCTCGGTGAAGACACCAGGGTCGTGATGGAAGCTACTGGACGATATCACGAGCCGGTAGCCGCAGCAATGACCTACGCTGTGAGCCATTGGCGGGAAAATGCTGTGATAATGGTTTACGACCTCGG
>CACWXE010000087.1 GCA_902764715.1 uncultured Ruminococcus sp.
GATGAAAAGAATATTCAAACACAGCCTGAGTCTGATCCTCGCGTTGACGCTGGTGCTCGGCGCGGCGGTGATCTCCGCTTCGGCGGCGCCCGAGGTGGCAGAGGGTTATATCTATGTTCGAGAGGATTTTATCGACGACTACGGCTTTACGCGCGCGGTCCAGTTCGCGCTGAATGACGCGGCGGATCACGCCACTGCGGAGGCGCCCTATACGGTCGTCGTACCTCGGGGCGATTATGAGATGCGCGGCGCTATGCGGATCTTCAGCAACACGACGCTGGATCTGCGCGGCGTGACCATGCGGCGCGACGGCGCGGGCGCGGGCAATATGCTGCGCGTCGGCAGTGAGGACAAAGTCGACACCGGTGTGACCGGCTACGCGTATGAGAACATCCACCTGATCGGCGGCGTCTTTGACGGCGGCTTCGGCGAGAACACCATCATCAAAGCCTTCCATACCAGAAACTTCACGATGGACGAGGTGACGCTCCTCAACGAGAAGGAGGGTCACATGACCGAGTTCGCGGGCGTGGACGGTCTGACCATCCGCGGCTGTGTCTTTGAGAATCAGCAGCTCACCCCCGGCAACTACGGCTATGAGGCGATCCAGCTCGATGTGCTCCATCCGTTCCATGTCGCCAACGGTCGCAGTGAGGATCTGCCGATGACCAACGTGCTGATCGAAAAATGTATGTTCTCGGATATGCCCCGCGCGATCGGCTCGCATACGGCGGTGCATAACCGTCCGCATGACAACATCACCATCCGCGGCAATTACTTTACCGATATGAGCAGTATCGCGATCCAAGGGCACAACTGGACGAACGTGAACATCACCAAGAATATCATCGAAAACGCGCCCCGCGGCATCACGGTGTATGCCGAGCCCGGCGGCTGTACCTATCTGTCGAGCAAATTAGCGGCAAAGGGCAATACGGACAGCCATGCGTCCGACGCGTATCAGGCGCCCGGCAAAGCCAATATCACGATCGCCTATAACATTTTGACGGACATCGGCACGAGCGCGGACGGCTACGCTTCCTATTCCAGTCAGGGTATCGCCGTATTGGGCGAGAAGCTGGACACGACCTCTCCTGTCGACGGAAATGATGAGAGCGGCGGTCTGCCTCCGGGCGACTACTACATCGACGGCGCTTCCATCCATGACAACATCATCGACGTACGCGGCAACGGCATCCGTCTGGAGGATGTGCGCAATACATCCGTCACCGACAATGAGATCGTCTGCTCCAAAAACACCGTCCATAACGACAATTACTACGGCATCGTCGTGCGCGCCAACGCTTCCGCATCGACCGTCAGCTATAATAACATCAGCGGCGCTGAGGTCAACGGCATCCAGATCGACGGCGGCAAAGGCGGCAAGGTCAATAACGTCCGCTTCAACCGTATCTCGAACTGCGGCAAGTACGGCATCGGCATCTATGATATGAGCATCGACAAGATCGATGATAACGATATCATGAATACCAAAAATATCGGTCTGTTCGCTACGGACTGCAAGCTCAGCAACGTCCGCTGGAACCGTATCCGCAACTGTTCGGACGCGGGTATCTGGCTGACCTCCACCACGACGGCGACCACCATCAAGAGCAACACGACCGTCGGGTGCGCCGACTCCGATTCCTTCGGCAGAAACACCGTTCAGTCGCATTATTCCTCTTCTTCGGCGCTGACTAATATCTATATCCCGTGGGATGTGACGGATAAGGCGGGCGCGAAGATGGGCGTGGGCTCGATCTTCCATATCGCCCCCGATGTGCGCCCCACCAACGCCATCGCTTCGTTCACCTATTCGAGCAGTGATGAGGATGTTGTGACGGTAGACGCGAACGGCATGGTCATTGCCGTTGCCGAGGGTCAGGCGACCATCACCGTCAGGTCGAATAACAATATCACAAAGACGTATGCCGTCACGGTAGAGGGCAGCGGCGGTGTATCGCACCTGACCGGTAAGCCCGCCGCGCCGGTGCTTATCCTCGGTGACGCCGACGGCAACGGCGTTGTTGAATCCGCCGACGCCACCGTACTCCTGCGCAGGTTCGCGTACATCGACATCCCCTATGGTGATGTGACGCTCAGCCACGGCGACGTGAACGGCGACGATTCGGTGGATGTGCTGGACGTCTCGCTGATCCAGCGCTACCTTGCCAACATCAACACACCGTACCCGATCGGTGAACCGTTCTGATATTTCTGATAAAGAAAAAACACGTGGGTCAATGACTCACGTGCTTTTTATATTCGATTTATGTTCAGTGCGCAAAGCTCATGACGATCAGCGGGATCATGCACAGCACCCAGCCGATGATGAAGGTGATCAGGTGCTTTTTCTCGGAGTGGACAGCGATGAACTCGCGGATCAGGGCGCTCGGCCAATAATAGAACGCCACATGACTGCCGACGCCGGTGCACTTCATCTTGTTTTTGCGGCAGTAGCGCAGCGCGCGGTATACGTGGTAGTTGCTGGTGACGAGGACGGTGTATTTGCTGCCCTCGCGCGCGTCGATAATTCTTTTGGAGAATTTTAGGTTTTCAAAGGTGGTCAGGGATTGATCCTCCTTGATGATCTGCTCGGGCGGGATCCCCTTGTCGATCAGATAGCGCGCCATCGCCTCGGCTTCGGAGATCGTCTCATCCGAGCCCTTGCCGCCGGAGGGGATCATAATCGGCGGGGTCGGATCCTTGTGATAGACCTCGATCGCCTTGTCCAGCCGGTCGGAGAGGAGCTTGGAGACGCGGTCGCCGTCGAGCAGACCCGCGCCGTGGATGATCACATAGTCAAAATCACGCTTGCGGGGAATGATCATGAGAAAAACACAGTAGAGCATGAACACCACAAAGCACATCGAGATATAGATGACCGTGACGCTCATAAAGATACTGATGTGACTGATGTTGCGCAGGTAGCTTTCGGTGACCCATTCTCTGCCGGCGAGTACCGGTATCATCACCGCGACCAGTGTCGCGATCTCGCCGACGGCGATGATGATCCCGAAGAACAGCGACAGCAGATTCGCCATACTTCGCCCTTCGCGCCGGAGCATCACCACACCGTTGCAGATCAGGAAGATCGGCACGATCAACAGCGCTACGAGGATCGTGATCATCATCACGACCAAAACGGTTTTTTGATGCTCGCCCGCCAAAAACGTCATCGCGATGATCGAGCTTGCCAGCGCTAGAAACAAAAAATAACAGTTGCGGTATCTGCTTCTGTCTATGAGGAATGAAATGACCAGCAGGATCCAGAAAAAGATCGCTGCGGAATATATGAGGATTCTTACCATAATGAACCTTTCTGTGACGGTCGGTGATTGATGCGATCAGCTCAACCGGTTGTATGATACGATTACGGCACGATGTTTTTTTGCGTGCCTATCGGCTTTCCTTTGCCATCATGATGACGACGATCAACAGAAGGATCGGCGAGATCCAGATGGTTTTGATCCCGATCAGGGTCGACAGGACGCCGCCGATACCCGCTCCGATCGCAAAGATCAGAATGATGCCGAAGAAGTGGAGCGCCTTATATAATAATGGTTTGTCGCGTGTGCGAAGATATTTTGACAGGCTCTCTGTCCCGCTGCGCAGATTACCGATGCACATCGTGCTCGCGTAGCCGTAGCCGTGTACGGTGCGGAATGTCTGTACCTGCATCGCGCACGAGAACGACACAAGGATATTGGCGAGCATGTTTAGTTCCCGCGGTAGGAATCCCACGATGCCCAGCAGCAGGATCTCGACGATCAGGACGATCTGTCGCCAGTGCACCCCTTGATTGCTTTTGAACCGCGCTTCGATCTGCTCGGTGATGAAAATGCCCGACGCGAAAGAGAGCAGGGGGAGCATATAGTGGATACCGCTCTGCCAGTTTCCCGTCAAAAAGCTTTGGCTCATCAGGACAACGTTGCCTGTTTGCGCGTTGGCGAACACATTGTCGCGTATGTTGTAGGTGTAAGCGTCCTGTAAGCCGCCTGAAAAGGACAGGATCGCGCTGAGCAGGAAGCTCTCTGATGTTTGTGTTGTTGTATTCTTCATGGGTCAGTCTTTCAGTATGAGTCTTAACGGCTTGATAGGATCAAGCGGATATTCATCGTGTCCGCATTTTTGATGATTCTTTTCTATTTCCTTTCTATGCTTAGCGATCCAACGCTTCAGTAGTTTGATTTTCGCATCCGGAAATCGACTGCTCCGACTTCTGATTTCTCCGCCATAGTCGATCACAGCTTCTTCTTCGCCGTATAAGGCATGAATCGATGGGATACACAGCATATAATCCATATCGATCGTCATTCCGGAAAACTTTGAAATCACCTGTTTCCTTCCCATGACGGTACCTCCTTTTTTTAACTGCGGTTTGTCGATCCGATAAAAGTGTTTTGATCAGATCAATCAACCTCGTGTGAGTTTCACGATCGACTCACAATGATTGCTGTGCGGGAACATGTCGAACGGATAGCAGACCCTTGCTTGGTAGCCGAGTCTGCCGAGGATCCGCAGATCGCGCGCCTGTGTTTCGGGATTGCAGGAGATGTAGACGATCCTGTCGGGGGAGAGCCTTGCCAGTGAGTTGAGAAAGGAGGAGGTACAGCCCGCACGCGGCGGGTCGATGAAGGCAACATCGACGCGCGCGTCTTTTTCTGCTAATCTCTTTGCGTAATCTCTACTGTCGGCGGCGGTGAAGCGGATGTTGTCGATACCGTTGAGCTTTGCGTTGCGTTTTGCGTCGGCGATCGCGGCGGGATTCAGCTCGACCGCGTGGACGAAGCTTGCCCTGCGGGAGGCGATGATGCCGATGGTGCCGATGCCGCAGTAGGCGTCCAGCACGACCTCGCTGCCCGACAGTTCGGCAAGCTCCAGCGCCTTTTGATAGAGCTGCTGTGTCTGGTCATGGTTGATCTGATAGAACGAGGTGGGGGAGAGGATGAATTTTTCTCCGCACAATTCGTCGGTGATCTTTCCGTCGCCGAACAGGACCTCACTCTGCTTGCCGGTGAAGAGCTTGGCGCGGTCGCGGTTGACCGCGATCACGGCGGTGGTGAGCATCGGGCACGCCTTTTGCAGGGCGGTGGTAAAGGTGCGCTTGGCGGGGAAGATCCTGTCTGCGCCGTTGATGACCGCCATCACCTCGCCTGTCGCCTCAGCCTCACGGATGACCACGCTTTTGAGCCATCCTCTTTCGGTGTAGGGGTCATACGGCATGACCTTGAAGCTGTAAAAGAGCTTAGCGAGCGCCGCGGTGATCGTGTTCGCCGTATCCGTGCAGATGGCGCACTGATCCGCCGCCATCACACTGTGCGTGGCAGATTTGTACAGACCGCTGACGATTCGCTTGCCCTCGCGCTTGTAGACGAATTGCGCCTTGTTGCGGTAGCCCGTGATCTTGGGTGAGGGCGTGATCTTCCTGACGGCGCACAGCTTGCCCGGATATTTGCGGCAGATATTCTCTTTATGTCGGAGCTGTTCCTCATAGCTGAGGTTACACAGCTGACAGGAATTGCATTTTTTCGCGTATCGACAAAAATCATTCATACCGCTATTGTAGCATGGCGCGGCGGTTTTTTCAATCTTTTGCGGTGATATTCGCGATAAATAAACTGTAACTTGATAAATCGTGAATAATCGTGTATAATCAGGGTTATGAGACCGATAAAAGTTATGAGATACGGTAGCAAATACCGTTACGATCAATCCCGGAGCAATCCGGCTAAGAAGATACTGATCATTGTCGGCGTCATTGTGATCATCGCATTGACGGTGATGGTTGTCCTGCACTTTGTGAACCTCAGTAAAAAGGCAGTGGACAACGGAGCGCTCAATATGCAGATGAGCGCGGACAAGGCGTCCAAGATGGACGTCAAGACCGGCGATGTCTGTATCCTGAATATGCCTTCTGCCATCAACATGAAGGAGGTCGAGTTTACATCAACTGATCCCAATGTTGTTCGCGTAGACTCCGCCGGACATACCGACGCGCTTGCTGTCGGTAAGGCGACCGTTACCGCGACCTCACGTAATTTTACGGCAGAATGTCAGTTCACCGTCACCCAGAACACCGAGCCGGAGCGTCCGGACGAGGTGACCACCGCGCTCAAGGCGAATCAGGATGTGCTCGCGCAGAATCAGGCGAGCGGCATGAGTGATATCTACAGCATCACCGTCAACCGCCGCACCAATACCGTCACCGTGTATACCAAGGATCAGGACGGTCAGTACACCGTGCCTGTCCGCGCGATGATCTGCTCCTGCGGCAAGGGCGGCGAGTTCACCACCATCACCGGCGACTTCTCCATCTATTTTCAGGAGCCGTGGCATCCGCTCTATGACAATGTCTACGGTATGTTCGTCTCCGGCTTCAAGGATGACTTTTTGTTCCACAGCATCCCCTATGAGAACACCACTCATGATTCGCTCGAAACAGCGGAGTTCAACAAGCTCGGCGAGCCTGCCTCTCAGGGCTGTGTCCGTATGATGGTGTCCGACGTCTATTGGATCATGCGCAACTGTGATCTGAATACGCCCGTTCACGTGATCGACGCCGATACAAAGGCGGATCCGCTCGGCAGACCCAACGCTCCGAAGCTGCCTGTCGGCGCGACATGGGATCCCACCGACGACACGGAGGGAAATCCCTTCCGCGGCAAAATGCCGACCCTCGAGGGCGCGGATGATCTGACGCTGAAGAAGGGCGGACATTTCAACGAGCTGGACGGCGTCACCGCCGCCGATATCTGCGGCAATGATATCTCCGACCGCGTCAAGGTCGCCGGCAAGGTCATTCCCGAAAAGCCCGGCGTCTATTACCTGACCTATTCGATCACCGACGACTTCAACCTCAAAACGCGCGTCACGCGCACGGTGACCGTTACCGGATAAGTTCAACAGCCCCTCTTTATGAGGGGCTTTCCTTTTGCAAAATTACACATTCTGTTTGCTTTACTTCTTAGTGATATGTGTCACGGGGTAAAAACTTGGTATGCCCCCTCTGACGAGGGGGCAAGCGTGCAGAACATTATAAAGAGTGCATCGCTTATGTTCGCGGGGGAGAGATAACGCGACATCATTGTTACGAACCGCTTTTTGACTCAAGCCGTCGCAGAATTATCATTGCGAACAGTATTGAGTCAGGCGTATTAAGCTACTGTTACGTTGCGTTATCTCT
>CACWXE010000088.1 GCA_902764715.1 uncultured Ruminococcus sp.
AGAATCACAACGCAAATAAGTGGCTCCAGCATTCCGGCAGCGGCGGCGGCATCCGATATTACAAGAATAATGATAACAAAGATAACTCTAAGATATATATCAAGCACTATTCTACGGGCGGGCTCGACGTCTCTGCGCTCCAAAAACTCGTCGAAAAGCCTTACGGTCTTTTCCATTACTCGGATGGCTCTACGGTAGGCAACGCGCTTATGGCGGAGGGCGATACCCATTCTCTGGTCAGGCTCGTCATAACGGCTGAAGGCAGAAACCGTGTTCTTTATGTCGACGAGGACAACGAGATCGATCAGTGGCAGTTTAACTACGATGCTAATTCCGATATGTTCACAATATCGGTGCAGACGTCTTCGGGAACAGAGTATCTGTGCGCCGACAGCAACGGTGTTTCGACAACGGACGATCCCGCAAGCGCCGGTTTGTTCCACGTAAGTATCTCTGAAGATCATCGCGTCCAGCTTGAGTCAAACGGTTATTATGTGAACTACGAGCCCAGAGCTCAGGATCAGGGCGGCAGCCGCTTCAGCGTCACGAGAAACCCCGCCGAAGGCTTTACATGGCTCAATCTTCTCGATCGCGCGTCTTTGGACAGTGATATGATCACCTTCTCGGCTGACCGAGTGAGCGTATCCGATATCCCCAGCGGTCAGAAGGTCATCGTATATATCCGTGTCTGGAACGAAGAAGAGCTGCGCTACGATATGTACGCGGTCGACCGCGACGGATCGCTCTATCCCTGCTATGCCTCCGGCGGCAAGCTCGAGTGGCTCGGCGACAGCACCGGCTCGCTCGAATGGGAGTTCACCGAGTATCTCGACCCGGTCACCAAGCTGCCTAACTATTATTATGAGCTGTACAATCCGTATTCTGAGAAATACCTCGCGCCGCAGATGCAAAATAATCAGGTACTGTCCGAAAACCCGATCGGTATCAACATACCCGGCAGAAGGGACGGCGAGTTCTACAGTAACGTGATCGCGTGGGACAACACCAGATACGCCTATATCGGTCTGCGTCCCAACGCGGACAAAACAGCGCTCGAGCCCTGCTCCGAGTCTGCTGCCCTGCCCTTCTATTTTGCGACGCTTGAGGAGCTCAACCTCAGCGACAGACTGCACGAGGTACCCACTCTCGATAACAACCAGTACGGCATCAAGATGAGGATGGTCAACTTTGATTTGGAGCCCGGAAAAACATACGGCGCTTCGGATGGCTCCGAATTCACATGGGAATATTTTGATAAGGATAAGAAAGGTATAGATAAACTTACGCCGGATCTTCTCAGCAGATGGCTGCAAGATAACGGTTATCCCACAGCAACTCCGACCGGACGGAACATAATCAACGCCTTTACCGGAGCAAAATCGAGAGCTGTCAACCATCTGTTCCTTGAGAGCGTACATTCGTCGAGCGGATATTTTGAATTTGACAGCACCCAGAACTTCGCTACGCTGAAGCACCAAAACGGAGACGGAACCGTCAGCTGGAACTCCGGCAGTAACGGTGAGACAGACTTCACTCTGTACCATGAGCTTGGTACTCACGACGCCAGAAACAACGCTAACTCACTCAAGCACGGACAGTTCTTCCCCTATGATACAATCCTGCCGGGCGTATATGCGCAACAGAACAGTCAGAATCTGTTCTCTTCGCTTACATCTCCGCAAGCTCCGCCTGCAGGTCAGGAGCCAATGGGAAGACTGAAGGATTCTGACCCCAGAAAATACGAACAGTTACATCTGATTCAGACAGAAGCCACCAAAAACGCGGATTTCTATTTCGGCATGGAGATGGAAGCCTCCTTCGTACAGACGCCGTCAGGACTTGACGCTTGGGGACACGATATCATCTTTGAGTTCACCGGAGACGACGACTTCTGGCTGTATGTTGACGATCAGCTCGTTCTCGATCTCGGCGGTACTCACTCCGCCCTGATGGGTACGATCAACTTCCGTACCGGCGACGTTTACTACGACAATACCGGTACAGTTCACGGCACGATGGCGCATTCCACACTGCGCGAGATCTTCACCAACAACTACATAAAGAAGTATAAAGATGAGCATAACGCTAACCCGTCTCAGCAAGAGATTGATGACTATCTGTCCACTTATTTTAACCCGGGCGAAGACATCTTCAAGGATTATTCCACTCACACCATGAAGATGTTCTATATGGAGCGCGGCGCTAACGCGTCTAACCTCCATATGCGCTTCAATATCGCTTCTGTTACGCCCGGAAACGTTGTCGTTTCCAAAACTGTCAGCGGTGAAGGTGCGGATATGCTCGACACGGACTTTCTCGAGTATCCGTTCCAGATATTCTATAAATATTCTACAGATGTCGACGATCAAGGTAATGTGGTGCTCAGTGATTGGGTTCCGCTCGGAAACGAAGACGAAAACATTCGAGTGACCTATCAGAACTCCAACCAGCCTGCCAACTTTGTCCGACGGTACCGGCCTCCGGGCTTTGCGGAAGAAGATGCGTATGAGAATATTTACTTTATCAATCCTTCAAGGAGCGCGGAGATTGCCTTCCCTGATGACGCGATTGAATACAAGATCGTAGAATGTGCCGTTGATACTTCTGTTTACGGTAATGTTACGATCAACGGCGCAGAGGTTCCCGATGACAGGGTCGAGCTCAGAGGCAATCTGAAAAGCTATCACTCTGAATCAGGCTCCGCTTTGGAACGACCGAGCATCTCCTTTGACAACCACGTTAACAATAACGTGATCAAGGATCTCATGATTACGAAAAAGCTCCTTGACGAGAATGATCAAGAAATCACGGATGATCCTGCCACCTTCAACTTCAGACTGTCGATATCGTCCGTTAAGGTTTCGTCGGACCAGATCCCGCTTGCGAATATGTACAGCTATCTTGTACTTTCGCCGGACAAAAAGATTTGCCGATACGATTCCGAAACACAAGGCTTTTCCGAAACAGAGGTCACTTATTCCCGTGCGAACTATAAATCCATACAGGAAGGTTCATTCCCCGACGTCGATTTTTATGATGTTACCTTCAAAACCTCGGGCTTCGGCGCGATCTCCGGTATTCCGGCGGGCTACACGATCTGTGTTCCCGGTCTGCCTGTCGGCTCTGTCTTCAAGGTGACAGAGGATCCCAAGACCGGATACGGTCTGATGGGATATGATCGTGTTATGGGTTCCAAGACACATGGAGATGGTACTGTAGAGCCAATCGCGTCCTATATGGTGGAGCCGGGTGATTCTGAGAATATCGGTACGGTCATTGCAGATGAGAATCCCCAGATGCAGGTCCGCAATCGCAAGGGCTACGGCATATCGGTAAAGAAGGAATGGAGCGATCTGAGCAAAACGACCGGACATTCTACGATCTATACGGCGGTTTATGTTGACGATCAACTGCTCAAAGGCTCCGTTAAGGAGATCAAATCCCCCTCGACCTCAGCTAACTATTTCTGGACGACTCTGCAGCCCCAGGCAAACGGCAATCCCCGTACCGATCTGAGCGGTTATGTGATCAAGGAGGTCACCATCAGCAATCAAAATCCTTCTGTGTCCGACGACGGAACGGTCATCAACCCCGACACGGTAACGCCGCTTTCATCGGGTGACAGGATCAACCTTGTCGCGACGCGTATCGCCTCGGAAACACCCGCGGGAGAGAGCCCGGATAAGGCATATGACTATATCGTTTCCTATGCTCAGAACAGTGTCACAGAATCCACACGCGAGGACACCGTCAAAAACACGCGTGAGGGAGGTATCGCGATCCGGCTGTTTAAGTGGGATTCTACCGATCCGCTGTCGAACGGTAAGTTCACGCTGACCGACAGCTACGGCAACAGCGTCGGCACTTATTACTCCGACTCGGCGGGCATAGTCACCATTCTTTATGACTTTGTCAAGAACCAGACTTACACGCTGACTGAGACCGCTGCGCCGAGAGGCTATGTCGGTCTGCAGAAGAAACTGTGCTTCAAGGTCAACAACGACGGCTCGGTTTCGCTGTTCTATGAAGACGGCGATGTATGGGGAACAAAGCAAGACTGCGAAGATGATACGCACTGGGCGAACACTAAGCCCGGAAGTAACGGTCTGAGCGCGTATATCGACATATACAACAAGCCGTTTAACTTCAAGCTCGTCAAGATGGACAACGTTGAAACAGGCTTGATGCTGGACAACGCTCACTTCGCGCTGTATAAACAGACTAATACGACGATAGGCGGTTATGAAAAGAACCGCGATCCCTTGACCGGCTTTGAGGATATGGTCACCGTCAACGGCGAGCTGTATATCTGCGGCGGCGACAGCGGCAGAAGCATCAATCCTGGCGCTAACGGTTCCGTCTATTTCCTGACCGAGATCCAGGCTCCGCTGAACTACACTAAGCTCGAGGACGACATCATCTTCCGTGTATCGCCGCTCGGCAAACCTGAATTGATCGGCGACTCCTATAACGGTCAGCTGGTCGAGACCGAGGACAGCTTTATCTATACGCTGAGCGTACCGAATGAGAAGAAAAACGATAACAAGATCCTCACCGTCCGCAAGGTAGTATCGGGCAGCACGGCTGACACCGATCTGGAATTCGCCTTTACGCTGACGGTGGGAGGCGCCGATCCGACCGACGCATATGATTGGTTGAAAAACGGCGTCGCGCAGAGCGAGGGCATCCACTCCGGCGACACGTTCTATCTCAAGCATAATGAAACGGCGGAGTTCGCCGTACCGCAGAACGCGTCCGTCACGGTGAGTGAGCAGAGCGGCAATTATTCGACGTCGTTCCAACTGAATGACGACCCGTCGGAGCAAACAAACTCCATGAGCTTTACTGTAGCGGATGATACGATGCTCGTAGTGACAAACACACTCGGTCATATCATTCCGACCGGTCTGTTTGACAACATGCTTATCTTGTGGGAGATCGTGCTCCTGCCGGCAGGCATCACGGCGATCTTCCTGTGGTATCGAAAGAAACAATATCGTTTTCCGTTTCGTTGACAATTACCGTTGAAACAACAAAATAATCAAGCCCTTTTACAGTATAAGGTAAGCTGTAAAAGGGCTTTTTTATATGGGATCAAGTATGAACTTCTTCGGTATTTTATTCGTACAAGTTATCATACATCGGATCCATCTGTTTATCATTAAGAAACGCCAAATCAAATGAAGCTGCATACTGCCGAAATTATTGTTTTATATGAACCGTTGACAATGAATAATTATCGAAATTTTGATTAATTTTCCATGCGGTTAGTGGTATATTTTTAATGAATAAGTATAAGGAGGCAATTCCCATGCAAATGATCCGAAAACCGTTGAGTATCCTGCTGGCTTTTGTCATGATACTCAGCGTATTCACCATTGTACCCGTCGTCACCGCAGGGGCAGAATGAATTGAACCTGCCTACGTGAACGCGGCGGGCGAGAACATGGGTACAAAAAAATGTACATTGGTCACCCGAGATGACACAGCATGGTCAAACGGCTGGTACACGATCATGAGGTATGGCAATAACAGCCATATCATTACGGTTGACGGTACTGTCAATCTGATCCTGTGTGACAATGTGCAATATTATGCACAGAAAGGTATTGTTCTTAATCCCGGCTCGCATCTGATCATCTGGGGTCAGAGCGGCGGTACAGGCTTGTTGTATGCGTATGGCGAAAATTACTACGGCGGTATCGGCGGCGGCTCCGGTGAAACCGGCAGCCTGACGATCAACGGCGGTAAGATCGACGCGTACGGCGGCAAAGGTGCCGCAGCCTTGGGCTCTGGTACAGGCGACAGCGGTATCATCACGATCAACGGCGGTAAGGTAAGCGCAAAAGGCTCGGACGCATACGTTGACAGCGAAGGCGCTTCCGCCAACGGTACCGGCTCCGGCACCATGAACAACATCTATTTTTACGGCGGTACCACGACCGCGATCGGCGGTTATAATAGTTCAACCTATCGTTATTATCCTCCGATCGGTTCCGGCTCCGGCTCCGGTTATACCGGCAGCATTCACCTTGCCCCCGGCATGGAGATGAAGGACGGAAAACTGGATGCAAACGGAAGATTAGCCTCCGACTATAAGGCGACTGTCACCGTCAAACCGCAAGCAAACGCAGGTCCGGCGTATACCGTCGGCACTGACTATGATGAAGAGTTAGGTACCATTACCACGAGCGCACCCATGGCGCACGCGGATGATGAGGTCACCGTTACGGCGACTCCCGCGACCGGCTGTGAGCTGGTCAGCCTTTCGGTTACAGACCGCAATAATAACCCGGTCGCTTTGACAGACGGAAAGATCACCATGCCTTCCGCCTCTGTCACCGTGAACGCGGTTTTCCAAAAAATCGATTATACCGTTACGGTCGATTGTACCGGCTACGGTACGGCAAGCGCCGATAAAGAGACGGCAAACTACGGCGACACGGTCACTCTGCCCCTGACGCCTGACGGCGAGGAATGTGAACCCACAACGCTCACAGTCGTTGACAGCGCGAACAACCAGATCTCCGTGGAGAACAACCAATTCATCATGCCCGACTCCAATGTGACGGTCACGGTCGTATATGGCACGGCTGTGTTCAAAATCACTAATAACTCCACCGGACCCGGCACGGTCACAGCTCCCGAAACAGCGGAAAATGGCTCGACCGTCGCCCTGACGGTTACGCCTAACGATGGCTGCAAACTGAAATCGCTGACGGTCACCGATGCGAACAATAATCCTGTTGCTGTGTCGAATGATTACAAATTCACCATGCCCGCTTCGGCTGTCACCGTTACCGCGGAGTTCGAGGCGGATGAGCAGAGGCTGACTGCCTCCCTCTCCGGAAAGGAGTACGGCAGCTATACGGTCAGCGTCAACGGCGGCGATCCGGTGAATTTATCGACGGATGGCTCTGTCAACATTGACAACGTCAAGACGGGCGATACGATCACTGTCACCTTCTCTCCCGCGGCGGATGGATGTGTTGAGTCGTTCTATTTACAGGACAGCGACTATCATATGCATAATCATAAGAGTGATATTCAAAACAAATCCTATAGCTATGCCCTTTATGAATTGCAAATTCATCTACGGCAAGTATCCTCGGCTTGTAGCCTTCCTCTCTTAATGCTTTTTCTCTTTCCCAAATTGCAGT
>CACWXE010000089.1 GCA_902764715.1 uncultured Ruminococcus sp.
TCTGCTGACCAAACCCACACAGGGCGAGGCTTTGGAGTTGACCTCAAAGAAGCCCTTGGGGGTGTCCGCCGAGCCGTAGTTGCCGGTGACACAGTCGCTGTCAAGGTAGACGTCGCCGTCGACGATATACCACATATGCTGGTCGTCAAGGCTGACCTCGACATAGGTGTCGCCGACCGTTTTGTCATAGATCTCTTTGTTCGCGACAAAGCTCATTTCGGTATAGGTGCCGGTGATGTCGTGACCGTCGACCGTCATGTAGGGGAAGATGCGGAAGTAATAGGTCTTGCCGTCCTCCAGACGCGAGGTGCTGTAGTGGGTGCTCTCGGTGTCGCCGAGGTGCTCCCAGTTCTCCTTGTCCGTGCTGTAGTAGATCTGATAGCCGTCGGCGTACTTGCTCTCTTCAAAGTCGAGTGATACCCTGCCGAGCTTGGAGGCGGAGTCGTCGTCCTCGGGGCCTAAGAGCCCTGCCACGGTGCGGATCGCGGATTTGGCGCCGGGCATCTTGCCGGTGCTGTCCTCACGAAAAGCGCAGATGCGGTAGTAGTACGCTCTGCCGGCTTCCAGATCGGTGTCGGTGAACTCGGTGGTGCTTTGGTCAAAGGTCTGATAATCGCTCCACTTGCCCTTGTAACAGCGCTCGAGCAGATAGCCGTCGGCGCGGTCGTTCTGATCCCAGCTCAGTGAGATCGTGGACTTGGTCTCGTCCGTCATCCTGAAGTTCTCTACATCCGTGGGCGCGGTGCCGAAGGTGACCTCAGTGCCCTTGCCCTCTGTGACGGATCCATTGCTTTTGATGTACGGTGTGATCTTAAAGCTGTATTTACTGCCGGTGCCGAGGTTGCGGATGTCCATTCCGGCAGTCTTGGCGATCGAAAACAGCGCGTAATCCGAGCCTGCCTTATTGTCGTCGCGGCGGTACACGCGGTAGCCGTCGACGCCCTCGATCGCATCCCAGCCGATGCGGATGCTGTCGGGTTTTTCGCTCAGGCGCTTGAGCCCTGTGACCTGCGGGATGGAATCGGCGGTATATTCTTTCTTTTCCTCTGCGGATTTGGTCGCCGTCGTCTTGACCGCTTCATCGGCGGTCGACGCTCCAAAGACGCGTTCACCGGTGACGGTGTGCAGCAGCGGCGTTTCGATCACGGACTTAGCAGCCGCGGCGCCCTGCAGATCGTGCGGCGCAAAGGTGATGCTCTTGGTCATCAGTAATACGCCCGCTGTGAATGCAACGGCAGCGGCGACGATCGCCGTGCCGATGATAAACCATTTGCTTTTCGTATATATCCCTCCATGTTTGGCTCCCTTTGGTAAAGAGAGCTGTCACGTAGTGACTGAGGAATTGCATAATTGTCTGAGCGGACATGTGTCCGCAAGTAACCCGATTAAAGGGTTGCCGATGTAATCGGCGATCAATACAATCCCTCCGAGTCGGAACAAGTTCCGACCCACCTCCCTTTACCAAAGGGAGGCTCATTTTCTTAGTGTATGAACTCGATCGTGTTATTATCCATGCTCTTGATGCGGGCGAGGGATTCGACCCTCACGCCCATGTCACGGATCATTTGACCGCCCTGCTGATAGGCTTTTTCGATGATGATGCCCGCGCCCACGATGGTCGCGCCCGCGTCGCGGATCAGGCTGATGAGTCCCTGCATGGCGGAACCCATCGCGAGGAAGTCGTCGATGATCAGCACCTTATCCTCGGGCTTCAAAAAGTCCTTGGATACGATGATGTCATAGCTGCGTTTATGCGTGAACGATTCCACCTTGGAGGTGTAAACGTCGTTGGCGATGTTGATGGTCTTGTTCTTCTTGGCGAATAACACCGGCACATGGAACTCCTGCGCGACGATACACGCGATGCCGATACCGCTCGCTTCGATGGTGAGGATCTTGGTGATCTCTTCGCCCTCATACAGGCGCTTGAATTCCTTGGCGAGCTCGGCGATAAAGTCGACGTCGATCTGATGGTTGACAAAGCTGTCCACCTTCAATACGTTGCCCTCGCGCACGATACCGTCTTTTAAGATTCTGTCTTCCAATAATTTCATGTGCTTTCCCCCAAGACCTTTGCCATTGTATGCCGCATCAATATGATGATCCATCCGGCATGAAAAACTGTTGTCATAAAAACCTATATATAGATTTTTGTAATATAGATATTACTACATTTTGTGACGGGTTGCAAGGGCTTTTGACAGGAAACGAAAAATTTAGCCGTTTTGTTGACCAAACCGCATAAATAAGCTATAATTAACTGTGGAATAATACCAAATCAGGCGCGCAAAACGGGCGCTTGATGACCCCGGGAGCGGCAGATGGAACTTGCCCTTCCGCGCAATGATCGTTTGGAGATGATAGTGTTGACCGATATTGAGATCGCACAGAGCTGTGAGATGAAACCGATCTGGGAGATCGCCGACACGGCGGGTATCCCCGAAGAATATGTCGAGTATTACGGTAAGTATAAGGCAAAGCTCAATCTGGATATCCTGAAGATGGAGGACAGGGAGAACCGGCTCATCCTCGTGACCGCGATGACCCCTACCCCCGCGGGCGAGGGTAAAACGACCACCACCATCGGACTTGCCGACGGACTGCGCCGACTGGGCAAGAGCGCCAACGTCGCGCTGCGTGAGCCGTCACTCGGTCCGGTGTTCGGCATCAAGGGCGGCGCCGCGGGCGGCGGCTGGGCACAGGTCGTCCCGATGGAGGACATCAACCTGCATTTCACCGGCGATATGCACGCTATCGGCGCGGCGAACAACCTGCTTTCCGCGCTGATCGATAACCACATCTATCACGGCAACAGCCTGAACATCGACCCTCGCCGCATCACATGGAAGCGCTGTGTCGATATGAACGACCGCCAGCTGCGTTTTGTGACCGACGGTCTGGGCGGCAGAGTCAACGGCGTACCGCGTGAGGACGGCTACGATATCACTGTCGCGTCTGAGGTCATGGCGATCCTCTGTCTTGCCGAATCCATCCGCGATCTGAAAGACCGTCTGTCGCGTATCATTATCGGCTATACCTTTGACGAAAAGCCCGTTACGGTGGGCGATCTCAAGGCGCAGGGCGCGATGACAGCCCTGCTCAAGGACGCGATCAAGCCGAATCTGGTGCAGACGCTGGAGGGTACTCCCGCCTTTGTCCACGGCGGCCCCTTCGCCAATATTGCCCACGGCTGTAACTCTGTGCTCGCGACCAAGGTGGCGCGTAAGCTCGGCGATTACACCATCACCGAAGCGGGCTTCGGCGCTGATCTCGGCGCGGAAAAATTCCTCGATATCAAGTGCCGTTACGCGGATATCAAGCCCGACGCGGTCGTGATCGTCGCGACCATCCGCGCGCTGAAAATGCACGGCGGCGTGGATAAAAAGCATCTTGCTCCCGAAAATCTGGAGGCGCTGGAAAAGGGTCTGCCGAACCTGCTGCGCCATGTCGATAATATCAAGAACGTCTACAAGCTCCCGAGTGTGGTCGCGATCAATCGCTTCCCGACCGATACCGAGGCGGAGATCGATATGGTCATCCGCCGCTGTAAGGAGCTGGGCGTGAACACCGTGCTCTCCAACGTATGGGCCGATGGCGGCGTCGGCGGCGTCGATCTCGCCGATGAGGTCATCCGCCTGTGCGACGAGGAGTCGAATGAGGATTTCTCCTACCTTTACGATCTGGACGAGCCGGTCGAAAAGAAGATCCGCGCGATCTGTAAGCGCGTGTACCGCGCCAGCCACGTGGCGTTCACAAAGAATGCCGAGAAAGAGATCCAGCGCCTCACCTCGATGGGATACGGCGGTCTGCCGATCTGTATCGCGAAAACGCAGTACAGCTTTTCGGATGAAGCGCATTTGATCGGCGCGCCCGAGGGCTTTGTGATCCATGTGCAGAATGTCCGTCTTTCTGCCGGCGCGGGCTTTATTGTCGCGCTGACCGGCGCGATCATGACGATGCCCGGTCTGCCGAAATCCCCCGCTGCCGAGAGGATCGACGTAAATGATGACGGCGTGATCAGCGGGTTGTTCTGAGGTGCTGTCCAAGAGCAGGTAAAACCTGCGATTGGCTTACAGCACCCATGCAAGGCTCTCCCAAGAATCGGAGTAGGCGCTTACGCCTGCGAACGATGATTGGCTGAGAGCTACTGCATTTAGTTAGGAATTAGAAATGAGGAATTAGGAATTAATCATACAAGCCAAGTTGAGGGACAGCATGAACCGACTGTTCTGTTCCGGGATGAATCGGTTCTTGTCGCGTATAAGCCTTACGGGGTGCTCAGTGAGTTTGATGAGCACAAGCCGAATATGCCGTCGTTGTTGAAGGATAAAGCGGGGTGCGATCCGATCTATCCCGTCCACCGCCTCGACCGCACCACACAGGGCGTGATGGTGTATGCGCTGAGTGAGGACGCGGCACGGCGTTTGAGCGCCATGATACAGCAAGGGAAAATCGAAAAAACCTACCTTGCCGTGGTCGAGGGTGTGCCGGAGGGATCGCAGGGGGAATATACCGATCTGCTCTACTTTGACCGCCGCAAGAACAAAAGCTATGTCGTCAAGCGTGAGCGCAAGGGCGTTAAGCAGGCGCGCCTGCGATATGAGGTGCTCCAAACGATCGAGCATGAGGGAAAGCAACTTTCTCTCTTGCGGATCCGCCTGATGACCGGCAGAACGCACCAGATCCGTGTGCAGTTCGCTTCACGCAAAATGCCCTTGGTCGGCGACCGACGCTACGGCAGTCATATCCCCGCCGATCACATCCAGCTCTGTTCAGCTAAGCTGAGTTTCAGTCATCCGTTCACTGGCGAGGAATTGAGCTTTTCTTATGAGCCGACGGAGGGATACTTTAATCGATTCAATCTATAAAATAATAACGCAGTTGAGAACTATCCCAACTGCGTTTTTTATATTCGAAGTTTATCATTGATCGATCAAAGATAAAAGCCGATTTTTCTCTTACTTGATCTTTCTCGCCTCGATATAATATCTCTTGTCAGCGGCGTGACCCATCGAGAAGGTCTTGCGGGGGAGAGAACCGTCTGCGGTGATCGCGGGGAACAGCTCGTCCTTGCCCATGCCCTCAAAGATGAAGCCGAGGGTGTTCTCCTGCTTGCACAGGTTCTCGACAACGTCTTCGCCGTGGATATAGTCGATCTTGACCTCGGGATGCTCCTTTATGTAGCCGTCGAGGAAGGTCTGCAATGTGCCGACGGGCAGCTTCGCGGTCGCGTTGACCTCGATCTCATTGTCCGAGTCGGGGGTGATGCAGCGGAAGATCTGCTTCTCGCCGTTGCCGTTCGCCTCGGTATGCACGATGAACTTGTCGAGCAGATCCTTGGCGTCTACATTGAACAGCACGCGGTAGATCGGCTCAAACTCGATGCTCTTGTCGTGGATGTTGACCACCTCGACCAGCGCGTAGCGCGCGAGGGGGTTCTTGCTCTGATTATAGCACTCCTTCGCGGTGGCAAGGCTGTGGTTGCCGTCGCCGACGGCAAAGAGCAGCTTATCGTCCTTGTCGGCGATCAGCGCCTCCAGCGCGTTCTGCACCTGCGCGATGACCTCATCGGGCAGGAAGTAGCCGTCGATATGACCGCCGTTCTTCATCAGCTCAAAGCCGTATGCCTGCTTGAAGCCGTCTTTCTTCTCAGCCAGCGGCTCGATGACGGACAGCTGCGGGTCGTCGATCAGCAGCAGGATGTGCGGCATCTCCAGCGGCGCGTCCTTGCGGATCTGTACACGCGGAGGGATGCGCTCCAGCACGGTCGCCTCAGTCGCGCGGATCGCGGAGGTCGCGCCCTTGCGGTAGTCGTAATCCTCCAGGTCGATGATGCCGACGATACCGCGGCGCAGGGTGTTGCCCGATTCACGCTCGACATAGATCATGCTGTTCTCGTAGGTGTCGAACACATCACCGTCCAGATATTGCTGCATATTGGCGTTGATATCGTTGATGCGGGCGCTGTTGTCGTCGCTCAGGTAGATCTCCGGCAGGATGATATGCAGTGCCGAGGGCTCGTCGCCGACGATCGCTTCTACATCGTTCCAGTATTCCGGCTCGCTGGTGTACTGGTCACAGGCGACAACCGCCCATTTGTCAAAGTTCTTTTTGGGTAACAGGATATTTGCGGGGTTAAAATGTTTCATAAATACTTCATCTCCATTATCAATCGTCATTGCGAGGAGTCGGATCAAATCCGACGACGTGGCAATCTCGACTGATTTTTTCTAAAGAATAGCATGAATCTGCCAATTTGACAATAAGTGTTGAGAAATTTCGTGAATCATGCTAAACTATAGGTTGGTGATAGAATTGAAAAAGTACAAATTGATTATGAGTGATCTGGATAATACCCTCCTGCCGATCTATACGCAGGATAAATTCGTCGAGATCTGGTTCCGCGATATTTCAACAAAATTCCGTGAATACGGGCTGGATCCCGTGCAAGCTGCCTCCGCGGTGAATCAGGGTGTGCGCGCGATGCTGTATAATGACGGCGCGAAAAAGAATATCGAAGTATTCTATGACGAGGTGGAGAAGATCAGCGGCTATACGCGCGAGCAGATCGAGCCGCCGACCCTCGAATATTACACCACGACCTTTGAGAACGTGTATGACATCACCCTGCCGAACCCCTACGCGGTGCGGATCGCTGAGTTGATGAGGGAGAAGGCGGAGCATACCGCCGTCGCCACCATGCCGGTGTTCACCATCGAAGCGGTCGAAAAGCGGATGGGATGGGTCGGCTTGAAGCCGGAGATGTTCGATTTTGTCACGACCGCCCCGACCAGCAGCTATTGCAAGCCCGATCCGCGCTATTTTCGGGAGATTTTGGATCGTTTCGGCGTCGAGCCCGAGGACGCGCTGATGATCGGCAACGATGTGC
Organism: uncultured Ruminococcus sp.; assembly: GCA_902764715.1. Lineage (GTDB taxonomy): Bacteria > Bacillota > Clostridia > Oscillospirales > Acutalibacteraceae > Ruminococcoides. The sequence continues at coordinate 6,890 of CACWXE010000089.1, forward strand.
GCGAGGATATGCAGCCGTGCAAGGAGCTCGGCGTGGATGTTTTTCTCGTTAAAGATCATATGATCACCCACGACCTGCCTTATGACGAATACCGTCAGGGCAACTATGAGGATCTGGTAAAGTTTTTGGAAGCGTTATAATTTGTGTAGGGGAGGGGCTTTGAGGAGTTGTCCAAATCTGCGATTTGGTTTACAACTCCCATGCAACAGCGCTCCATCGTCGTTACTCGCCGTACTCGATAAGCGTATCCGGTTGGTACGCTTTGA
>CACWXE010000090.1 GCA_902764715.1 uncultured Ruminococcus sp.
ACGATGGAGACCATCGAGAGCAGCTTGATCAGGATGTTGATGGAGGGACCCGAGGTATCCTTGAAGGGATCGCCTACGGTGTCGCCGACAACAGCCGCCTTGTGCTGATCGGAGCCTTTGCCGCCGTGGTTGCCCGCCTCGATATATTTCTTGGCGTTATCCCACGCGCCGCCGGAGTTACTCATGAAGATCGCCATCAAAAAGCCCGAAGCAGTCGCGCCCGCGAGCATACCGACAACGCCGTAGAAGCCCAGCACCAGACCGACAACGACCGGAACGATGATCGCGATGACGGTGGGCAGGATCATCTCTTTCAGAGAAGAACGGGAGCACATATCGACGCACTTGGCGTAGTCGGGATCCGCCTTGCCTTCCATCAAGCCCTTGATGGACTTGAACTGACGGCGCACCTCGATAACAACGCTCTGTGCCGCTCTGCCGACAGCGTCCATGGTGAGCGCCGCAAAGACAAAGGGCAGACACGCGCCGATGAACAGTCCAATCAGAACCAGCGGGTTCATGACGCTGAACTGCTGCATGGGATCCATACCCTCGGTGAGCTTTTCAAAGCCGCCGACTTCCTTGACCTTTTCGATGTAGGAGGCGACCAGTGCCAGCGCGGTCAGCGCGGCGGAACCGATCGCGAAGCCCTTGCCGGTAGCGGCAGTGGTGTTGCCCAGAGAATCGAGGGCGTCGGTACGCTCACGAACCTCAGGCTCCAGACCGCTCATCTCGGCGATACCGCCGGCGTTATCCGCTACGGGGCCGTACGCGTCGGTCGCAAGGGTGATACCCAGTGTGGACAGCATACCGACCGCGGCAAGCGCGATACCGTACAGACCTCTGTTGATACCGCCGTCAACGCCGAGGTTGCCGCCGGATACAAAGAACGCTACCAGTACCGCGACGCCGACAATGACGATCGGCAGAGCGGTAGACAGCATACCAAGGCCCAAGCCGCCGATGATGATGGTGGCGGAGCCGGTCTCGGATTTAGACGCCAGATTCTTGGTGGGCTTATACGTATCGGAGGTGAAATACTCCGTGGATTTACCGATCAAAACACCCGCGATCAAACCGGCGAGTACCGCAAAGTACATCTTCCAGTTCTCAGCGCCGAGAATATAATAGATCAGCGGGAACGCCGCGACAGCGATCAGGATCGCCGCGAGGTTGGTACCGCGGGAAAGCGCCTTTAACAGGAGCTTCTGCTCGGTCTTTTCACCGGTGCGGACAAAGAAGGTGCCGATGATGGAGCACAGGATACCGAGTGCCGCCATGATCATCGGGATCGCCATCGCCTTGAACTGCATATCGCCGTTGCCGGAGAACGCGGCAACACCGAGCGCGGCGCAGGAGATAACGGAGCCGACATAGCTCTCGTACAGGTCAGCGCCCATACCGGCTACGTCACCGACGTTGTCGCCTACGTTATCGGCGATAACAGCGGGGTTACGGGGGTCATCCTCGGGGATACCGGCTTCGACCTTACCGACAAGGTCGGCGCCGACGTCGGCAGCCTTGGTGAAGATACCGCCGCCGACACGGGCAAACAGCGCCATACTGGACGCGCCCATACCGAAGGTCAGCATCGCGGAGGTGATGCCCGCCGCATCGAGCTTAAATACAAATTTCAACAGTGTGAACCAGATCGAGATGTCGAGCAGTCCCAGACCTACGACGGTGAAGCCCATAACGGAGCCCGCCGAGAATGCGACTCTCAGACCCTTGTTCAATCCGGTACGGCAGGCGTTCGCGGTACGCGCGTTAGCCGCCGTCGCGATCTTCATGCCGACAAAGCCCGACAGACCCGAGAAGAAGCCGCCCGTGAGAAAGGCGAAGGGTACATAGGGGGTCAGCAGCCCGAAGATCGCCATCGCGCCCAGGATCACGAACATCACGACAAAGAAGATCAATACGATGGTGTACTGTCTTTTCAGATACGCGTTCGCGCCCGAACGGATGGAAGCGGAAATTTTTTTCATCCTGTCTGTACCTTCATCGAAGCTCATGACGCGCTTTGCCATGATCAGCGCAAATGCCAGCGCCAACAGAGAACCGACGAAGATCGCAATTACAAGATACAATTCCATTTGTTCTACGTCTCCTTTCTGATACCGCACTTTGACGAAAAAGCGTGAGGATCACGCATTTTCACCGCCGTTCGGTATGCTTCGTGCCGCATTTTTGCAGGAACAGACCCGCAATCCTGCAAGCACCGTTTTCACGTAACCATTATTTTACTACATTAAAGCGGAATAGTCAAGAATAAAACCGCCGATTCCCGTTGCCAAATCACCATAATTTTCGGCGTGTTCGTCCCAAAAATTTGTAGCGTGTCACCATTTTAAGACTGTATCGGAAAAACAGCGCGGATCCACGCAAAGCAGATGATGGGATCGGTCGCGCAAAACGAAAGGTCATTCAACGTGATTCCGGGTTTTCGTACAGCGTCGATTTTTCTCAATATCCGCACATAAAATGCTGTTTTCATATTGCCTGAAAAAGTCATATGTGATATAATATTCTAATACCGATTTATCTAGTTAAAGAAGGTTTGCTTATGAAATCTATCATGCGACATTTTACGGCGCGGGACTGGATCGCCACCGCGGGCGCGGTGGTGCTGATCGCGCTTTCCGTGTGGCTGGAGCTGTTGATGCCCGACTACATGAAGGACATCACCGAGCTGCTGATCACACCCGGCTCCACTGTGCCCCAGATCCTTTGGGCGGGCGGCAAAATGCTGCTTTGCGCGCTGGCAAGTCTGGTCGTCAGCGTACTGGTCACGGTGATCGCGGGCTATCTTGCCGCGAACTACTCGTTCAACGTGCGCGCCAAGCTCTATGACGCGGTCGAGGGCTTCTCCATGGCGGAGATCAACCGCTTCTCCACCGCCTCGCTGATCACCCGCTCCACCAACGACATCACACAGGTACAGACCATCATCGTATTCGGCTTGTTTGTCATCGTGCGCGCGCCGCTGATGGCGATGCTGGCGATCTCGAAGATCGCCGACCACAGCTCCGAATGGACGATCTCGGCGGGCATCGCGGTCGCTTTGGTCGTCATCGTTCTGGCGATCTGCTTCATCTTCGCGCATCCGCTGTTCCAGCGCATCCAGACCCTGACCGATAACATCAACCGCATCACCCGCGAGAACCTGACGGGTCTGCGCGTGGTACGCGCCTATAACGCCGAGGATTACCAGAAAAGCAAGTTTGAGCAGGCAAACAAGGATCTGACCGACAACAACATGAAGGCGCACCGCATCATGTCCATCATGCTGCCTTCCATGTTGCTGATCATGAACGGCATGAGCCTGGTCGTCTACTGGATTGGCGCTTACCTGATCGACGGCGCGCCGCTGGCGGAAAAGGGACAGCTCTTCCTCGATATGACCGTATTCTCGCAGTACGCGCTGATGGTCATCATGGCGTTCATGATGCTCAACATGATCTTCATCATGGGACCGCGCTCCCTCGTCGCCGCCAAGCGTATCAACGAGGTCATCGACACCGAAAGCTCCGTCACGGACGGCAAAGGTGTGGAGCATACCGATAAGGTCGGCGAGATCGAATTCAAAAACGTCTGCTTCAAATATCCCGACGCCGCCGATTATGTGCTCAAGGACATCAACTTCACCGCAAAAAAAGGCGAGACCGTGGCGATCATCGGCTCGACCGGCTGCGGCAAATCCACTATGATCAACCTCATCCCCCGCTTCTATGACGCGACCGAGGGCGAGGTGCTGTTGGACGGCGTGAACGTCAGGGAATACACGCTTGAGCAGCTGCACAACAAGATCGGCTATGTGCCGCAGAGAGCAACGCTCCTCGCCGGTACGATCAACACCAATATCGCGATGGGCGACAACGGCACCGAGGGCTATACGCAGGAGGACGTCATGCGTGCCGCCGAGATCGCGCAGGCGAAGGAGTATATTGAAAACTACTCCGACGGCTATGAGCACCCTGTCGCGCAGGGCGGCTCTAACCTCAGCGGCGGACAGAAACAGCGCGTCTGTATCGCGCGCGCCGTCTGCCGCGATCCCGAGATCCTGATCTTTGACGACAGCTTCTCGGCGCTCGACTACAAAACCGATCGTGAACTGCGTCAATCACTGAAGGAAGAGACCGCGGGCACGACCAATATTATCGTCGCCCAGCGTATCGGCACCATCAAGGACGCCGACAAGATCATCGTCCTCGACGAGGGCAAGATCGCCGCGATCGGCAAGCATAAGGAGCTGCTCAAGACCTGTCAGATCTATCACGAGATCGGACTGTCACAGCTCGGAGAGGAGGAACTCAAGAATGTCTGAGAACAACCCCCCCTCCACCGAGAAAGTATATATCAAAAAGCAGCGTGAGACGCTGATCGGCGTCGACAGCAAGCGCCCGCAGGCGAGCAAGGGCTTCGGCAGCCCCAAGGGCGTCGTCACCGAGAAATCGGATAACTTCGGCGCTTCATGGAAGAAGCTGCTCAACTACGCCAAGCCCCAGATGCCCGCGATCATCGTCGCGATGACCTGCGCCGTCATCGGCACCGTCATCTCCCTGATCGGCCCCAAGCAGATCCAGAAGATCACCGATCTGATCACCGTGGGCATCACCGGCACGATCGACCTCGACGCGGTGACCTCCACCTGCGTTTTCCTGATGATCCTGTACGGAATAAGCTGGCTGATGAACTTCATCCAGCACTTCATCATGGCGACCGTCGCGCCGATCGTCAGCAGTCGTATGCGCACGGACATCACCAACAAGACCAACCGTCTGCCGCTGAGATACTTCGACTCCACTCCCTTCGGCGACATTCTCAGCCGCATCACCAACGACATCGACACCATCGAGCGCACGCTGAACCTCAGTATCGCGCAGTTCATCACCTCGATCGCTCTGTTCTTCGGCTCGGCGCTGATGATGTTCCTCACCAACTGGATCATGGCGCTGACCGCGATCTTCGCGTCCTTCCTCGGCTTCTTTATGATGTCCGGCATCATGAAGAAGTCCCAGCTCCACTTCAACCGCCAGCAGCGCCACCTCGGCGCGATCAACGGCCATGTCGAGGAGATCTACGCGGGTCACAACATCGTCAAGGCGTATAACTATGAGAAGGACAGCAAAGAGGAATTCAGCCGCATCAACCGCCATCTGCGCGACAGCGTGTTCAAGTCCACCGCGCTCTCGGGCGTGATGCAGCCGCTGATGACCTTCATCGGCAACCTCGGCTTTGTCGCGGTATTTGTCGTGGGCACCCTGCTCGCGAGGAACGAGCTCATCACCTTCGGCGTCATCATCGAATTCACCATCTATGTCCGCCTGTTCACCCAGCCCTTACAGCAATTAGCGCAGAGCTTCTCGAGTATGCAGAGTACCGCCGCGGCGGCTGACCGCGTGTTTGAGTACCTCGGCGAGGAAGAGCTCCTCGATGAGAGCCACAAGACCCGCCGCCTCGACAGCGTCAAGGGTAACGTCCGCTTTGAACACGTACACTTCGGCTACAACCCCGACCGTATCATCATCAACGACTTCTCGGTCGACATCAAGGCGGGTCAGAAGGTAGCGATCGTCGGCCCGACCGGCGCGGGCAAAACCACCATCGTCAACCTGCTCATGCGCTTCTATGAGCTCAACTCCGGCAGGATCTACATCGACGATGTGCCGATCGACGAGCTGACCCGCGAGAACGTGCACGAGCTGTTCTGCATGGTATTGCAGGACACATGGCTCTTTGAGGGCACGGTGCGCGAGAACCTTGTCTACAGCAAAGAGGGCGTGACCGATGAAGAAATCGAACGCGCCTGCAAGGCGGTCGGCATCCACCACTTTATCCACACCCTCCCCCACGGCTACGACACCGTGCTGGACGATAAGGCGAGCCTGTCAGCAGGTCAGAAGCAGCAGCTGACCATCGCGCGCGCGATGATCGAGAACGCGCCCCTGCTGATCCTCGACGAGGCGACGTCCTCCGTCGACACCCGTACCGAGCGCATCATCCAGAGGGCAATGGACGGTCTGACCGAGGGCAGAACGAGCTTTGTCATCGCTCACCGACTGTCCACCATCAAGAATTCCGATCTGATCCTCGTCCTCAAGGACGGCGATATCATCGGCTCGGGCACCCATGATGAACTGCTCGCGCAGGGCGGCTTCTACGCCGATCTGTACAACAGCCAGTTCGAGCAGAATTAGCGAACGGCGAAAAACAATTACAATCCGTTGAGGGCGGCGCCCTCACGCAAACATCCATCGAAACGGAGAGACATTTATGAACATTTGTGTATACGGCGCGTCGAGCAAGACCATTGACGCGCAATTCACCGACGCGGGTCACGCGCTCGGTTATCTGCTGGCACAGCACGGATACGGACTGGTATTCGGCGGCGGCGACAACGGCATGATGGGCGCGGTCGCACGCGGCGCCCATGACGGCGGCGGCAGGATCATCGGCATTGCGCCGCGCTTCTTTAACGTCGACGGCGTTCTGTATCCGCACTGTGACGAGCTGATCTACACCGAGACCATGCGCGAGCGCAAGCAGAAGATGGAGGATCTAAGCGACGCGTTCATCGTATCGCCCGGCGGCATCGGCACGTTTGAGGAATTCTTTGAGATCTTGACCCTCAAACAACTCGGCAGAACCAAAAAACCGCTGGTCATCCTCAACACCGCGGGCTATTATGACGATATGCTCAACATGATGCGCCATACGGTCGAGAGCAATTTCATGTCCGCACAGACCTTCGATTTGATCGCAGTCGTCAATACCCCCGAGCAGGCGATCGATTACATCGAGCATTATGTCGAGCAGGAGGTCGACGTCGAAGAACTGCGCAAGCTGAAATAACGGCAGAAAACTATTACTGACATAACAAAACGACCCGACTTGCGTCAGGTCGTTTTTCTTTTGATTGGGATGGGTTTGCCATAAACCGGAAAGGCAGCACCCTCTATCGGGAGGAGCCTCCCCTACGATCATAATGCCTCTAAAAATTGTACCAGATCCTCATATTTGCCCTGACGGAATTCGTCATACGGCAGGTCGTGGGTGATGATATGGTCGGTGACGAGGAACACATCGACTCCGAGCGCTTTACACGGCTGCATATCCTCGCG
>CACWXE010000091.1 GCA_902764715.1 uncultured Ruminococcus sp.
AACTTAACCTGAAATCAATCAGCAATCAGCGTTCCACTTCTCGACACATAAGTGTCAAGGTATATGATAAACTGAAAACCGTCATCGCGAGGGGTTGGGTATACGCTCGACCCCGTGGTGATCAAAACGTCAATCATCGGTTGAGGTTGCCACGCCTCAAGTATGAGGCTCGCAATGACAAGTGAAAAAAGGAGGAATTACCATGTTATGTCAACACTGCCAAAAAAATGAAGCTACCACCCACGTCAAGACGATGGTCAACGGCAAATATGCCGAATACCGGCTCTGTCCGGAATGTGCCCACGAACTCGGGTACGATTCGATGTTCACCGATTTTTCCGCTGATTTCGGCGGACTGCTTTCGAGCTTTTTCTCGAACGCGCTTCCCGCGATCTCCGGCGCGACTCACTGCGATACCTGCGGCAGTACCCTCAACGATATCAAGCGTACCGGCAAGGTCGGATGCGCCGACTGCTACGACACGTTTTTCAGCGAGCTGATGCCCACCATCCGCAACGTCCACGGCAACACCGAGCATAAGGGCAAACGCCCCGGCGTGATCGAGTACACCGTGAACGAGGAAGAAAACAAGTCAGACAACGATGCGTCTTCCGAGGATAAAATCGGCGCCCTGCGCGCACAGCTCAAAGAGGCGATCGAAAAAGAAAACTTCGAGCGCGCGGCTCAGCTGCGTGACGAGATCAAAGGGTTGGAGGGATAATGATGAGTGAAGCAGTTGTATCGACCAGAATTCGTCTGGCGCGTAATCTCAAAGAATATCCGTTCCCGATCCGACTCTCCGCCGATAAAGCGCGTGAGATCGTCGATAAGGTAGGGGAGGCGCTCAAGGATTGCGAGATCAAATTCCATCGCATCGATCTCGACAATATCCCTGACACCATCCGCGTGGCGATGATCGAACGCCACCTCGTCAGCCCCGATTTTATCAGTGAGCAGGATGGCCGCGCGGTCTATCTCAGTGACGATAACACCGTATCCATCATGGTCAATGAGGAGGATCACATCCGCCTGCAGGTCATCAAGGATGGCTTTGAGCTGAAAGAGGCGTACGCGCTGGCGGACCAAATCGATAATATTCTTTCAAAGAAATTAAACTTTGCGTTTCACGAGCGTCTCGGCTACCTAACCCAGTGTCCTACCAACCTCGGTACAGGTATGCGCGCGTCGGTGATGCTCCATCTTCCGGCACTCCGGATGACCGGCGTCGTCAACAGTATCGGCGCGAACCTCAGCAAGCTCGGTCTGACGATGCGCGGACTGTACGGCGAGAGCTCCAAGCCCGCGGGCGCGTTCTATCAGCTCTCCAATCAGGTCACCCTCGGCATCTCCGAGAAAGCGGCGATCGATAATTTGCAGAATATCACCACCCAGCTGATCGCGCAGGAGATGCGCTCCCGCGAGAATCTGTTGAATGATATCGAGGTGCAGGACAAGATCCACCGCGCCCTCGGCATCCTCAAAAGCGCGATGCTGATGGATCACAGCGAGGCGATGCGTCTGCTGTCACTGGTACGACTGGGTGTGAGTGAAAAGAAGCTCGAGACTCTCTCGACCGACAGCATCGATAAGCTGATCGTCGAGATCCAGCCTGCGTCGATCATGACGCGTTACGGCGACGATATGAGCCCCCGCGACCGCGATATCAAACGCGCGGAGATTTTAAGAGATCGATTTAAATAAGAGATGGTATCGTGAATAGAATCGGGTGCGGGTGTCCCGCCCGCCATTATTCACTATTCATTATTCACTGCGACAAAGTCGCACAAAGGAGGTAAGGTATATGAAATACACATTCAAAGGCTTTACGGAAAAAGCGAACAAGGCGCTGAATCTGGCGATCGAAAGCGCCGAAAACCTCGGTCAAACCTATATCGGTTCCGAGCATATCCTCTTAGGTCTGTGCAAGGAAAACAGCGGCGTCGCATATACCGCGCTGCGTGACAGCGGCGTTACCGCCGAAAAGTTAGAGGCGATGATGGACAGCAACAACGGCACCGTCGCCCTGACTCCGAATGATTTTACGCCGCGCACCAAGCGCGTGATGCAGACCGCCGTGATGTACTCGGCACGCACCGGTTCCGGTTATGTCGGCACCGAGCATCTGTTGATCGCCCTGTTGTCCGATCGCGACAGCTATGCGATCCGCTATCTGCGCGCACTCGGCGTTACCCCTCAGACCATCGCCGACCATATGAGCGCAAATCTCGAGAACGAACAGCAAAACGGTTTTGAGAACAACGGCGCTCCGTCCGCCGAAGGCGGCAGTAAGGCGCTCGACAGCTTTTCGCGCGATCTGACCAAGGCGGCGAAGAACGGCGAGATCGATCCCGTCATCGGCAGGGATGAAGAGATACGCCGTATCATCCAGATCCTTTCCCGTCGCACCAAGAACAACCCCTGCCTGATCGGTGAGCCCGGCGTCGGCAAGACCGCGATCGCCGAAGGTTTGGCGTTGAAGATCGCCAACGGCGAGGTGCCGGAGCACCTGCGTGACAAGCGCGTAGTAGCGCTCGACCTCACCGGCATGGTCGCGGGCACCAAGTACCGCGGCGAATTCGAGGATCGCATCAAGAACGCGATCGACGAGGTCAAAAAGAGCAAGAACATCATCCTCTTTATCGACGAGCTGCATACCATCATCGGCGCGGGCGCGGCGGAAGGCAGCGCCGACGCGGCGAACATCCTCAAGCCCTCACTTGCACGCGGCGATTTCCAGGTCATCGGCGCGACGACCCTCGAGGAGTACCGCAAGTATATCGAGAAGGACGCCGCTTTGGAGCGTCGTTTCCAGCCCGTCAAGGTCGGCGAGCCGAGCGAGGAGGACGCGATCGAGATCCTTAAGGGTCTGCGCGACCGCTATGAAGCCCATCACAAGGTCAAGATCTCCGATGAGGCGATCGAGGCGGCTGTCACGCTCAGCTCCCGCTATATCGCCGACCGCTATCTGCCCGACAAGGCGATCGATCTGGTCGACGAGGCGGCATCCAAGGTGCGCCTGAGCGCTCTGACCTATCCGAACGAGATCAAGGATCTTGAAGCGGAACTCGAACAGCTCGAAAGCGAAAAGACCGCCGCGATCAGCGAGCAGGATTTTGAGCGTGCGGCACAGCTGCGCGACGAGCAAAAGAACATTTCCGAACAGCTCGAAAAAGCAAAATCGGGTTGGGAAGAGAGCACCAAGGAGAGCGACCATGAGGTCAGCGCCGAGGACATCGCCGCGATCGTATCCGCATGGACGAATATCCCCGTCGTTGAGCTGACGCGTGAGGAATCCGATCGTCTGCTCAATATGGAAAAGATCCTGCATGAGCGCGTGATCGGTCAGGATGAAGCGGTATCAGCCGTTTCCAGAGCGATCCGCCGCGGCAGAGTCGGCATCAAGGATCCCAAGCGTCCGACCGGCTCATTCATCTTCCTCGGTCCCACCGGCGTCGGTAAGACAGAGCTTTGCAAGGCGCTGGCTCAGGCGATGTTCGGCGACGAGAACGCCATGCTCCGCCTCGATATGAGCGAGTATATGGAGAAGCACACGGTATCCCGTCTGGTCGGTTCACCTCCCGGCTATGTCGGCTACGACGAGGGCGGTCAGCTGACCGAAGCGGTGCGCCGCAAGCCCTATTCGGTGGTGCTCTTTGACGAGATCGAAAAGGCGCATCCCGATGTGTTCAATATGCTCCTGCAGATCCTCGAGGACGGTCGTTTGACGGACAGTCAGGGTCGCACGGTCGACTTCAAGAACACCATCATCATCATGACCTCGAACGTCGGCGCGCGCAAGATCACCGAGAACGCGAGCGTTCTGGGATTCAATAATAACGCTGACGACAGTAGAAAAGACGTTGACGTCCGCGAGCTGGTGATGAGCGAGCTCAAGCAGGTGTTCCGTCCCGAGTTCCTCAACCGTGTGGATGATATCATCGTGTTCAATAAGCTCACCAAGCCCGAGATCGAGCAGATTGCGAGATTGATGCTGAACACGCTCACCAAGCGTCTGGAGTCGCTCGGTGTGACGATCACCTTCACCGATAAGGCGATCGAGAAGATCGCTGACGAGGGCTTTGACGATACCTACGGCGCGCGTCCCCTGCGCCGCGCGATCGTCACCAACATCGAGGATAAGCTCAGCGAGCGGATGCTCGAGCCCGACTTCGACAGCACCAAGCCGATCACCTGCGATCACGACGGCGAACAATTCACATTTAATTCTACAGAAGAATAATATTTATACAGATTGTCATTGCGAGGAGCGGACGCATGCGTCGGCGATGTGGCAATCTCAACCAAAGCGGCACGACTGTAACAGGTTGTGCCGCCGATTTTTTGTAAACAGGAATATTCTTTTTCATCCTGCTCATACTATCATTACCAAATCAAACGGAGGTAATGATATGACCGACAAAGAGTTGCTCTATATCGAGGACGCCCTCGGACATGAGCAGTATTTTCAACAGAAGTGTAAGGAAACCGCCCAAAGTCTCAGTGACCCTGAGCTGAAAACCTGCGTAGAGGATCTGACCACCCGCCATTCCCGGATCTTCGACCGCTTCTATTCACTGCTGTAAGGAGGAACCACGATGGATGACAAGAACCTGATGCAAAACCTGCTGCTGCTCGAAAAGGGCTGCTGTGACCTGTATCTGCACGGAGCGGTCGAATCCGCGACACAAAATGTGCTCGGCGCGTTCAACTCCGCGCTCGACGACTCCCTGTCCATGCAGGACGAGATCTATACCAAGATGACGAACAAGGGCTGGTACAATGTCTGTGACGTAGAGCAGACCAAGATCGACCAACTCAAACAGAAATTCGCGACCGCACAGTAAAAAGTGCAACAATCATTCTGTCATTGGGAAGCCCGAAGCCTCTCGATTAGAGAGGTGCCTCGAAGAGGCAGGCTGTGGCAATCCCCTTGTCGGAGAAATCGCTTGCAGTGAAGTCTCGCTTAATGGGATTGCCACGGGTGACATGCGTGTCGAGCTCTTAAAATGACGATGATGAAAAAACAACGGCTGTCTGAAAGATCAGGCAGCCGCTGTTGCGCATAAATAATCTACATATATAATTCTGATACAGAATTAAAACTCCTCTTTGATCGAGCGGGTGAAGAGGGCGGAGAGTTCATCCTTGGCACTGCTGTTTTCGAACAGGATCCGATAGACGGCGGTGGTGATCGGCAGATCTACGCCGAGCTGTTCGCCGAGTCGGAGCATCGCCTTACTGGTCATCACACCCTCGGCGAGCTTCTCAAATTTCTCGCCCTTGATGTACATCTCGCCGAAGCGTCTGTTGTGGCTCCACGGCGAGAACAGGGTCGCTTCGTAGTCGCCTAAGTGGCACAGTCCGTAGGCGGAGAGCTCGTTGCCGCCGGCGGCCTTGATCAGCCTTGCGACCTCGCGCGTACCGCGTGCCATCAAAGCGCCTTTGATGGAGGTGCAGCCCGCGCCGTCGAGCATACCCGCGGCGATACCGACGACGTTCTTTGCCGCCGCGCCGATCTCAGAACCGATCAGATCGGTACCCAGATAGAAGCGGATCAGCTCGCTGTTGAAGCTATGTACCAGCTTGCTTTTGACTTCCTCATTCTCGGAGTCGATGACCATGCAGTTCGGGATGCCCTTGACATAGTCCTGCGGATGACCGGGGCCGACCCATACGGCGACAGGCGTTTGATCGGTATCCACAAAGTCGCCCACGACCTGTGTCAGACGCTTGCCGGTGCTTTCCTCGATCCCCTTCATGCACAGTACGATGATCTTGCCGTCAAGATCATATTGCGTGATGGTCTGCATATAGTCGCGCAGATACTGCGCGGAGATGGAGATCACGATCACCTCGGCGCGCTCGATGGCGAACCGGTGGTCAAAGGTGACGGTGATGCTCTCGGGGTAGGTGAGATAGTCGTTATGATGGGTTTTGAGGAGCTGTTGCAGCTCGGGGGCGTTTTCGAGTCCGCAGGATACCACCTCGTGACCGATGCGGTCGAGGTACCACGCGATACAGCTGCCCCAGCGTCCGCAGCCTAAAACAGAAATCTTCATATTTATCTCCTTACAATGAAAAAAGGCGGTTCATGATCCGCCGATTGTTGGTTACTGATAGGAATCGGGTGTGGCGCAACCACTTTCCGTTATTCTCTATTCACTATTCAGTTATCTGTTTAGGAATTATAATAGGAATCAGGTGTGGGCGCAGCCCACCATCCATTTTTCACTATTCATTATTCAGTCTTCAGTTTTCATTTTTTAAGGTATCCCGCCTGACCGTAACGGTCTTGAGATAACCTGCCTACACGATGACAGGTGGGTGCCCGCCCTGCGGCTTTAGGCTCCCTTCGTCCAAAAGGATGGGAGGTCTGCACACCGCCGAAGGAGCTAAGCTCCCGATTTAAATGTTGTAGGGTTATTTGCGACCGATACGCGGGTCAGGCAGGATGTTGACGTGAGTGTGAACGCCTGCGGAATAGGTATCTCGCTGACGCTCGGTCAATGGTACAATTCCTCAGTCAGCTTGCGCTGACAGCTCCTTTTACCAAAAGGAGCCTTTTATTATTTCTCTTCCTTGTTTTCTTCCTCGACGTCGTCGAAAAGCTCTTCAAAACGCTTCTCAAAGATCGCGCTGAGTTCATCTAACAGAGCCTCATCCTGAACCTCGGCGAGCTGTTCCTCGCCGTCCTCTTCGATGACCTCCATGATGTAGTACTCGCCGCTGTCATCCACGCTGTCCTTGGCGTTGTCGTAGATGGGGTAGAGCGCGTAGAAAACGCCTTTTTCGTTTTCGATGGTATCAAGGATCTCAAAGTTGTGTTCAACATTATCCTCATCGATCAGAGTGATCAAATCGGGCTTATAACTGTTGTCCATTCATTACCTCAAACTAAGGCGATCCCGCATGATTCAGATGTGCGGTTTGCCTTAACTTTCTTTAATATGATTTTACTATGACATCGGCGCGAAGTCAAGAGATTTTTGTAAGATTTCACAATAAAAATCATGGATTTATTTCGTTGGAAATTAATTGTTTTTTCGGGGTGTTTTTGGCATAGTTTTTTTGAGAATATATTGAAAAAAACGGCGAAATATAGTATAATAATTAAG
>CACWXE010000092.1 GCA_902764715.1 uncultured Ruminococcus sp.
CTTTTTCTCGTCGCGGATGGAGGCGTATCTCTCCCAAGTATGGGAATACGGCTCTTCTGCCTCAGGACAGGGAAAAATGATCGCGTCCGCGCGTTCAAAAGCGTAGGTATCGATGTTCTCGATGCGGTCGATCTTTTTTTTGAACAGCTTATAGTCAAACGGATTGAGCCATTCCAGCTTCTCCTTATACATCACACACGGCGAATGGGAGGTAAGGATGACCTTTCCGCGGTAATCCTTGAGGGATTTTCTGGTTAAAAACATCATGTCGGTGGAATGAAAGTGGATCATATCGTAGTCGTTCAGATCCTCGAATACCGGATACGCCTCTTTTTCATAGCGTATATCCTTGATCGCCCTGCGTAATTCTCTGATACGCTTGGGGACCATATCTTTTTTCTTGACGGTTTCTCTGAGGGGGCGGGGCGCTTTGCTGTAAAAAGAGACCTCGACCGCGTCCGACTTACAAGACTGCAGACCCATCCGGAGATTGTACAGATAGCCCGCAGGACCGCCGGACGGCTTTAACGAATCCTCAGAATAGAAGATCAATGCTTTTTTCATATGTTACCCTCATTTGTTATCTTTCTTTTGGATCGGCGGTCACTTCACCGCGCTTTGATAAAACTCGACCAAGCCTTCGGCGACGTCGCCGCTGTCGTAGCCCTTCTCTCTGATCAGGAGAGATCTTTCCTCGCGGGGGATTTGATACTCCCGCGATCTCAGCACGGTCTGCGCCCATGTCTTCGCAGGCGTATCGAGCGACAGTACGTCATACTCCTGCGTCAGATGACATTCGTCGGTGATCGTATCGGAGCAGATGACCGGCAGACCGGCATTCTGTGCCTCGACCAGCGTCAGCGGCAGTCCCTCGTACAGCGAGGGGAAAAGAAACGCATCGGCGGCGCTGAGCATCTGATGGACGTTGGTGATCTGACCCATGAACAGCACCTTATCCGATAAGCCGAGGCTTTTCACCTTCGCCTTGATTGTTTCCTCCAGCGGACCGATGCCGATCAGCATCAGCTTGGACTGCGGATGCAGGGCGCAAAGCTCTTTGAAGACGTCGACGATGAACGTATGGTTCTTCTGGTCATGAAAACGCCCGACGTGACAAATCACAAAGTCGTCGTCGAGCTTCAGCTCGCTGCGCTTTTCTGCGCGGAACGAGGGATCAAAGCGGAATTTCTCCGTATCAATGCCGTTGTTGATGATGCGAAAGTCGCCGTCTTTTCCATACATATACTCACCCGCCCACCGTGAGCAGGCGAAGTGATGGGTAGCGTTTTTGCCGAAGCCGCGCGTGATCATGTATTTCACATAGCCCTTCGGCGTTCTGGAAAAGGACGCAATATGGCTGTGAGATATGCGTACGGGAACGCCTGCTTTTTTTGCAATTCGCAGATACAGGGATCCGAGCGCGCTGTGATGTCCGTGAACGATCCGATAATTACCGTCCCGGATGATCTTTGTCAGCTGCTTTTTATATTTTGGATAATTCTTATCATCCAGAAACGTCAGATGATAGACTTTACCGCCTCGGCTGAGGATCTCTTCCTCGTAGACGCCGACCTTCCTGCGATGGACAACAAAATCAAACTGGACCTGTGCGGTATCGATCTTGCGATAGATATTCATAATCAGGGTTTCCAGTCCGCCTGCCTCCAGACTGCCGACAATATGCAACACTCTTATCATTCAATTATCCTCTCGGGCAATTTAAACCATTCTCCGAATGTATAATCCCATTCTTCCGGCTCGAACGGCACGAAGCCGGAATGGTGTGAAAACGTCATCTCTCCAAAATAGATCCTGCCGTTGATGTTGTACAAATCGATGCGGACCTGCGGCCAGCCCTCGGAGAGCTTTGCTGCCAGTCTGACCATTTCATCGAAGTTTTCCGGTTTTTTGAACGGTTTACCGGACCACTCGTGACCGTGCTTGAACGGCAGATGATTCAACTCCATATCGTAAAAGTCGAATTTGACTTCCTTATCGCCCTTTTCTCTGTCTGTCGCAACAAAGAAGGCCTTGACCTCGCCGTTAAAGCAGAAGAATTTATAATCCTTCAGCTCGACGTTGGATTCATCCACCATATATTGTTCGGCGATGACCCTCGGCTTGACGTTCTTATACGGCCATTCTCTGCAATTCCAGTACCAGTTATGGCACAGACATTTTTTGAGCTTGGCGTTTGCCGCGTTACGGTCAAAGCTGTTCTTGTCCTTGCAGATGATGACGCTCCCGGAATCATGCGTGCATTTCAGCACAAACTGATCGGGCAGCGCGTCGTAATCGATCTCTTCCGGTGAATCCCAGACGCCATACAGCGGAAAGAGATACTCTTCACCGATCGCCTTTGTAATATGCTTTCTGACCTCGTATTTATCGACCAGCTCCGTCATGATCTTTTTACGGTAGTACAGCTTCATCCATTGTATCTTCTCGTTATAGGTTACAGGGTTGTTCAGATCCAGCTTTTTTCCGAGCGCCTTTTTGTAAAAGATCTTCAGATACAGCTTATCCGGGACCAGCTTTCCGAAGGAAAGCGCAAGACTTTTCAAGGTTTTATTCATCTTTTTAGACATGATCAACCCTCCTTTTTGCGCAGGATCTTCTTATAGAAAGACTCTCTGATCTTATTGGGCAGAATGGCAACGAAGGCGTTGCCGTAGCCGGAGATGATATAGTCCTTCCGGCTGTAAAAGCCGCACTTGCGAAATTCTTTCTTAAGCTTTAATACCAGCTTTGCCTGCTTGACGCCGCCGCGCCTCTTATAGAAATCCGGATTCACCCTCATGTACATCAGATATTCCTGGATATTGTACATCTTTGCGCCGGACAGGATCATATACACGATCAGGTTGTAATCCTGCGCGTGGCGATAGTCGCGGTAGTTGCCCGCCTTGATGACCGCGGACTGACGGTACATCAGCGCGGGATGTCGGATGGGGCATCTCCTCTTGGCAAAAGCGACGATCTCGTCGTGATGTTCGGGGAGAACGACATGGGATACGACGTTATCGATATCGCCGACGAATTCCTCGACGTTGGTGCCGACGACGGACAGCTCCGGATGCTCCGCGTATACCCTGAGCTGTTTTTCGCAGCGTTCGGGGACCGCGAAATCATCCGCGTCCATGCGCGCGATCAGTTCGTTTCTGCAAAGCGGAACCGCCTTTGCGAGAGCGTTTCCCAAACCGACGTTTTCCTTGATCCTGTGGATCGTGAAAAGACCGGGGTACGCCTGTGTATAATCCTCCAGTGCGGCGTCCAGCTCCTTTGAGAGAGGACCGTCGCAGATGATGAAGATCTCGTCGGGCGGAACGGTCTGATGCAGCATGCTGTCGACGCTGACCCGAAACCAGTCGGGATCATCCTTGACATACAGGGGCATCAGTACGCTGTATTTCTCATATGACATAAGTAAATCATCCTTTTTTTCGGTAATGGTATCTGCCGTATGGATCAATCTCTCCTGAACAAGTCTCTGGTATAGACCTTATCCTCCACGTCGTCCAGTACGCTGTCATAGCGGTTGGCGATGATCGCGTCGCAGCCGGACTTGAAGCGTTCGATATCGTTGACGACAAGGCTGCCGAAGAAGGTGGTTCCCTCCTCTAAGGTCGGCTCATATATGATAACGGTAGCGCCCTTAGCCTTGATACGCTTCATAACGCCCTGGATCGAGCTTTGGCGGAAGTTATCGGAGTTGCTTTTCATCGTCAGACGGAAAACGCCGACGGTGATCGGGCGCTCCTTTTCGGCGTTCCAAACGGAATTCTCAGTGTAATAGCCCGCCTTTTCCAGTACGCGGTCGGCAATATAGTCCTTACGGGTACGGTTGCTCTCAACGATCGCGGAGATCATATTCTGCGGAACGTCCTGATAATTAGCCAAAAGCTGCTTAGTGTCCTTCGGCAGACAATAACCGCCGTAACCAAAGGAGGGATTATTGTAATGCAAGCCGATTCTGGGATCGAGACAAACGCCCTCGATGATCTTCACGGTATCCAGCCCCTTGAGTTCGGCATAAGTATCCAGCTCATTGAAGTAGCTGACGCGCAGAGCCAGATAAGTATTGGCAAACAGCTTGACAGCCTCAGCCTCGGTAAAGCCCATGAACAGCGTCTCGATATCTTCTTTCTCGGCGCCTTCCCGTAACAAAGCGGCAAAGGTCTCGGCAGCCTCTCTTGTCTCTTCGTCGCAGCCGACGATGATCCTGGAGGGATAAAGGTTATCATAAAGCGCCTTGGACTCTCTTAAGAATTCCGGACTGAAAATGATGTTTTTGCTGCCGGTTTTTTCTCTGATGCGCTCGGTATAGCCCACGGGGATCGTACTCTTGATAACCATGACCGCGTCGGGGTTATACTGCATGACCAGCTTGATGACCGCTTCAACAGCGGAGGTATCAAAGTAGTTTTTCTTGCTGTCATAGTTGGTCGGAGCGGCGATCACAACAAAATCAGCGTCGGAATAGGCCTTCTCCGCATCCAGCGTCGCAGTCAGGTCAAGATCCTTTTCTGCGAGGTACTTCTCAATATAATCATCCTGAATAGGAGATTTTCTGTTGTTGATCAAGTCAACCTTTTGAGGGATAATGTCAACGGCGGTTACTTGATGATGCTGACTCAGCAGCACGGCGATAGAAAGCCCGACATAGCCGGTACCGGCTACAGCGATCTTATACTCAGGTATATCAGATATATTCTGCATAAAAATCACCCTTCTTCTTACGGTGCGCATAATGCTCCATGATATTTCCATATATATCGTAATAATATCACAATTTCCGTTATATTTCAACTACAGAATACATAAGAAGTTTTTAATAATCTTCCTTTGTTTTTGCTGTTTTGACATAGAAACCGCGTCAAGTTACCAAGAAGAACTCATTGATTTCCATATGCTCATAAACATATCCTTTTACCGGCAAATCACTTAACACTGTTATGAATAAGGCGCACGGATTTCCTGATTCTGATCCCGAAAAATCAAAAGAAAACAACCGTATCGTTTGACAATTCTGCCGTCCGATACGGTTGTTGATAAATCTTTATTATTGAATCTCTCCGTTCTCATTATTTAAACAGCCCCTTAAGGAACTGCGGCAATCTCAACCGATTGTTTTCTTAACACATTTCTTCATGCCCCATGTCGTATGACATATGGGTTTATCGCAAAGGATCAGCAGCGCCGGCAGGATGAAGATGACCAGCAGCATACTGATGACAGCGCCGCGCGCGAGCAGCATGCACATAGAGCTGATGATGTCGATATCCGAGTACAGCGCAACGCCGAAGGTCGCGGCGAACAGTCCCATACCGCTGACCAATATCGAGGGAATCGAGGCGGCAAGCGTCGTTTTCATGCTTTCCTTCTTATCCGCGCCGCCCAGACGCTCCGCCTTGTAGCGCGTCGTCATCAGAATCGCGTAGTCGACGGTCGCGCCCAGCTGGATGGTGCTGATACAGATCGGCGCGATGAACGGCAGCGACTGGCCGAGATAATGCGGCAGACCGAGGTTGATGAAGATACCCAGCTCGATGACCGCGATCAGGATGAACGGCAGGGTGATGCTGCGCTCGACCAGCATGATGATGACGAAGATCGCGATAACGGACACCAGATTGACGACCTCAAAGTCGTGTCCCGTCGTGTCGATCATATCCTTCATGCACGGCGCTTCGCCGATCAGCATGGCGGTCGGTTATTTGCACGATTACGACTATGAGAAGTTCCCCGAGGAGCATTTACAGCATACCGAAAAGGAATTGCTCTCGGAAGGCGTCGATCCCGAAGACGTCCGCGCGATCCTCAGCCACGGCTGAGGCATCTGCACCGACGTCGAACCGCTGACGGATATGGAAAAGAGCCTATTCGCCGTAGACGAGCTGACGAGCATCATCCAAGCCGCCGCGAGGATGCGTCCAAACGGCATCACCGACCTGAACACCAAGAGCTTCATGAAGAAGTTTAAGGACAAGAAGTTCGCCGCCAAGTGCGACCGCGAGCTGATCAAAAAGGGCTGTGAGCTTCTGGGCATGGAGGTCAGGGACGTCGCCGAGATATGCATCGACGGTATGCGTCCGCACGCCGAGGAGATTGGCTTGCAGGGGACGGAAAACTGATCATAAACGAGCACACCCGCAACAGGTACTTTTGTCACTGTTGCGGGTGTTTCTTTGTTGGTACTATAAATAGCGTAATCTAATCCTCATGATCTGATGAAGGTTACCTAAATAATCTGTTCCGCTCGGTTTCATTTGTTCTGCCATGGTCAGCCCTCGCTTTCCTGCAAAGCGGCGATCTTTTCGCTCAGATCTTTTTCCAGTTTCATGAACTGTGCCAGCAGATCGTCAGCCTTCTCAGGTGACTTATACTGATAGAAGAAGCGGGTGAAGGGGAACTCGGCTCCTTGCCGCTCCTTATTTGTTTGGCTCTCCTTTTTGGAAGGATCAAACTCATATGCCCACACAGCGTCGGGAACATGGGGATAGACCTCCTCACGGAAGTATTCTTCGGGATCCTTCGTCAGCTTGATGATCTCTGTATCCTTGGTGGTGGGGTCTGTGATGATATTGCCCTTCTTGTCTTTCTGAACCACAGCCGTTTTATCCATCTCGGACAGTATCATCGCAATGTTCGTCAGCCGACTATCAGAATAACCGTCTACGTTCGAAAGGAGCTTTTTGAGATACTTTTCAAATACCGCGTAATCCATATACACGGTTTCGGAGAGGTTATCCTCCAGTATTTGCAGGACTTCTGCAGCGAACGCTTTACCCGCGACATACTTCTTGTACTTCTTCTCATCGGCAACGCTGCGAGGGTTCATTTCTTCCAGTTCTTCGAATTCCGCATCGTTATACAGGTTAGCGTTCGCGGTGAAATACGCGCTGTTCCTGAGACGGTCAACACTCTCCCGGTTCAGCACAGCTCGCCTTTGAAGCGGTTGCCAAACAGAGTATTCACGGAACATGAATTCTTCATTCGGGAAGATCTTGCAGTGCGGTGTTTCTTTGAAATCGGCATACAGCTTTGTGATACGCTTCAT
>CACWXE010000093.1 GCA_902764715.1 uncultured Ruminococcus sp.
GATCCCAGAGATACCTATGCCGATCCCAAGGAATGGGACGACAAGGCTAAGGATCTGGCGGAGCGCTTCATCAAGAACTTTGAGAAGTACACTACCAATGAGGCAGGTAAGGCGCTGGTAGCGGCAGGTCCGAAGGTCTGATTCAATTAGGAATGAGTAATTAGAAATTAGGAATATCTGAAACTGAAAACCACATAAAAATGAGAGGTACCGACTTTTTCGTCAGTACCTCTTTTGTTATTTGATGAATGGAAAGACGGGATCAATTCCTAATTCCTCATTCCTAATTATTACAGGTCCATCCCCCAGCTGAGCATTTCCGGGAAGTACAGTGCCCAGAAGCCCTCGCTGTGGGTCGCGTCGGAATCTGTCTTGGTGATCATCTTGTCGGCAGGATAGCCGTGCGCCGTCATCCAGCCCTCCATCGCCGTGGCGTTGGGATACAATGCCTGCTCGAGCTGATCGTTCGAGCTGTTGCCGCAGAAGAAGTAGACGCGCGGGGTATTGCCCGAGAAGTCAAGGGTATCGAGATAGTTATCCCATACCGATTGATTGTAGAGGATGAACGCGGGGGAGAGTGCGCCGACATAGCGGAACTTGTCCATATTCTCCATACCGATGTAGAACGCCTCGATACCGCCGGAGGACGATCCCGCGATGCCGCGGATGGAGTTGGTGTTGTAATTCTGCTCGACATAGGGGATGACGGTGTCGGTCACAAAGTCGGAGAATACCTTGCCGTCGCCGTTTTTGAAGGTGCTCATATCCTCGCCCGCGACAGTCGCGACCTCGCCGAGGTCGGGGGTCAGCTCATGGTTGCGGCGCGCTTCGGTATTACCGCAGGCGATACCGACCACGATCACGCCGTCGCCGCCGTTCTGCATGAGGGAAAGAACGCTCTCGTCACATTCCCACTCATAGCCCGACAGGGTGGTTGCCTGACCGAAGAGGTTCTGACCGTCGCACATATACAGCACGGAGTATTTCTTGCTCTTGTCGTTCGCGTTATAGCCCTCGGGCAGCCAGATATAGATATTTTTATTATAATTGCCGTCGGGATAGGTGAAGCGGACAGTTTTGAGCGTTCCCTCACCGCTTTGACCGTAGGGATAAAGACCGCCGATATATTTGCCGCTGTAAGCATTGTTCTTGCCTGCCGGATCGACAAAGTAGCCGGAGCTTGCCTTGGTGACAGGCAGATTGGTCGTCTGAGCCGAGCCGTTGTTGAAGATCACACGGTCAAATTGTGTGACGTCAACGTTCATGATGTAGACCTTTTCGCCGTAGTTGTTGGTCGTATAGTTGGTCATCTGTGTACCGGGCCAGGTTTTTTGAACGGCGCCGGTTTCACTGTTGAAGAGATAGGCGTAGACCGCGGTCCATTTCTTATTATTGGAAAAGTGGATCGGAATGATATTTTTCACTTTCGTCACCTCGTCGGGAGCTTCTGTGGGAACCTGTGTCGGCGCCTCTGTCGGCGCGATGGTGGGTGCCTGCGTCGGCAGGAACTCGCCGGAAGGGAATTGGCTGATCACGCCGGCAAGATAGCGCTGGATTATCGTCGCGTCGCGGATCGTCAGCTCGTCATCCGCGTCAACATCGCCGCGTGTCTGAGCCGCCTCATCCAATTGGATGATCCCTGCCAACGAGCGTTGGATCAACGTGACGTCGAGGATCGTGACGTCATCATCGCCGTCAACGTCGCCGTACAGCTGTGCCGCCGCTGTGCTGACGGACACACCGAGAAATACGCTGAGGGTCAATGCCGCGATCAGCAGAAGAGATATAAGCCTCTTTTTCATAATAACACCTTCTTCGGAAATACTGTAAATACTGTTCGTTTCTATTATAAACGTTTTATGAACGATATTTCAATAGTTTGTGAAAATATTCTCGGCATATTGACAAAGAAATACTCATTTTGCTATAATAGCAATATATATGTATAATAGGGTCAGTATGAGAAAAACAAAACAGCGGATCGTTATCACAGGAAAAGCGGACTAAATCCGCGAACATCGACGGCCGCGACCGTTTTTTCTGACAGGAAAAGAGGGATACATTTGGCAGATAATGAAAAGAATAACCCGATTTTTGAAAGAGAAGATTTCAATGTGGTTGATGAACGCGACGCAAAGGACGCTGAATTGTCTGATGATACCGTAGTGAAGGACGACGTTGAGATAGATGATCTGAAGTTTGAAGATCCGGATGATGATTATTCCGAGTTCGAGGCGATCGACGTCAGCCAGCCGCGTGCTCCCGTCAAGGAGATGGATATCATCGAAGAGGCGCTGGCGATCCGCCGCCGCGATTGGATCAAGACGCATCTGAGCTATATCTATGCCGTGGTCGGCGTGATCATAGTCGGTCTGATCGTATTTGGTATTTATATGTATTTTCAGAGCACCAATCCGATGAGTCGGTTCATCGGCTCTTTGTCCAAGGACTTTTCCGCCTCGTTCCATTATGACGTCGCGGTGACCGAGGATGACAAGCCGATGATGAGTTATTCGGGCAACATCGCCGTCGACCGTTCCAAGCATTCGGTCGAATCTTTGTATGAAGCGGATTATAACAGCTATACTTATACCGGAGCGGTGTATGCACATGATAAAACCGCGGCAAAGGGCAGTTATTACAACAACAAATGGAATACGCATGAATGTTCCGAAAACGTACAGGACTTTTTTGATTTTGATAAGGCGTTCCGTTCCGGCGGATTTGACGGGGGCGCGTTTTTACGCTTTACGGGTCTGACGTCGGAGTACTCTACCCGAGAGTTGAACAGCGCTGTCGGCGTGCTGAAAAAGCGTCTTTCGACCAACAGCCCGATCGCGACGATCAAGACCGAAAAGGTTGAGGGCGGCACGCGTTATCATTATGATATCAACATCTATGAGCTGTTTTCGATGATCAAGAATGACGGCGCTTCGATTTTCTACCGTGCTACGGATTATGATAAATTCGTCGCGCTGTTTGATGAGAACAAGTCGATCATAGAAAACACAAAGTGTACCGCTTTCTTTGTAGTTGACTCAGCGGGATATATGTCGTCCTTTGAGATGACCGTAACGACCGAGGGTCGTTCCTACGGACTCGAATGCAAGATGAGCGATTTTGCGAACGCCGAGGTTGCGATCCCCGACACATTTTTCACAGCGGCTCAGCTGACCCCGGCAGAATGATCTGCGATCCGACGATCGATCAAAGAGGTGAGTTCCGTGCGTAAGAACAAGGTGGAATACGCTGTTGTGTGTTCCATGGGAAAAATCAGAAAGAATAATGAAGATAATTTTTACTGTGCCGGTCACATCCGTGATGACGTCAACTCCGTTTTAGACGTCGCGTTCAGCGGCAGGGTCGACGCCGACGCCAACGAGCTTTTTGCGGTATTTGACGGCATGGGCGGCGAGGCGTGCGGCGAGATCGCGTCCTATGTCGCCGCGGCGGAGTCACTGGTGTTTACCCGCTCAAAGGACGCGTATCAGGAGTATTTAAAACCGCTTGCCGCGCGGATCAACAACGTGATCCGTGAAGAGACCGAGGCGCGTTCGCTGGTGCTGATGGGTACCACCGCCGCGATGCTGCAGGTCCACGGCGAAGATATCTATATCCTCAATTCCGGTGACAGCCGCATCTATCGCCTTTCGGGGCATGAGCTGGAGCAGCTGTCGACGGAGCATGTCGCGCTCAGCGGCAGCTCCAAGGCGATCACGCAGTTTTTCGGTATGCCGGAAGGGTATGAGGCAGCACCCTATGCCGCGCGCGGAAAATTCAAGCCCGGCGATATGTATCTGCTGTGCTCCGACGGCGTGACCGATATGCTGACGGACGACGAGATCTGTCGGATCATCGACGACAGGATGGATCTCGATGTGCTCGCCCGTGCGCTCACCGACGTGGCGCTTGAACGCGGCGGTATGGATAATATCACGGCGCTGCTGCTGCGCCTGACATAAAAAACAGAAACGTTACCAACAAAGACAGGGATCAATATGGAGTATAAAAACAACAAAACATCGAATCGCAGGAGATATAAATCCCGCTATCACAGCCCGCACAATTACAAAACCAAGCGCGGCGGGTCATCCAACCGCGCGTCGATTTTGATCGGCGTCGCGACCTTCCTCATCTTAGCGTCGCTGGTATTGGTATTCACCTTCGGCGACAAGATCTATTCCTTCCTTGACACGACCTTCCATCCGTCGGCGCTTCCGCTGTCCGAATCCGAGACGATGGGCGTTGTGCTCGCGACCGAGGAGGCGGCGCCTCCCGCGGTGGTGAGCGTCCCCGAGGAGACCGAGGCAGCACCGGAGCCGACGCAGATTGTCGGCGATCAGGGCGATGATATCAACCGCCTGCTTACCGCGGCAAACCTCAAGGCGGAAGATCTCAAGGGCACACAGGCGATCTTTGTCGAAAGTCAGGGAACCTCCGCTAAGGTGTATTTCTATGAGAAAGCGGCTGACGGTCAGTGGACCCGTCAGTTCGATATCTTAGACGGCTTTGTCGGCACGGGCGGCACTTCGGATAACGTAGGTCCCGCCGACGATACCACCCCCAAGGGCACCTTTAACATCGAGTACGCGATGGGCACGAACATGAACCCCGGCACCAAATTGGATTATTACCAGATCCAGTACGGGATGAACTGGGTCACCGACCCCGCGTCCGTCAACTACAATCGTTTGGTCGACGCATCCTCGCCGGTGGATTACACCTCCTGCCAGCAGTTGTACGAGTATACCAAGTCCTATCCCTACGCGGTCGTATTCGATTATAACCGCGATCCCGTGGACACCACCAAGGGCTGCGCGCGTTTCCTGCACGTTGCCTCCGAGCCGACCTACGGCGGCGTCGGTATCTCCGAAAATGCGCTGGGTATCGTCCTCGGATGGCTCAACCCCGCCGCGACCCCCACGATCACCATCTTTTAATGAATCGCCTAAAGGCTCCCTTTGGGAAAGGAGATTCCCCTGCTAGGGGAAATGTCCGCAACGCGGACAAAAGGGTCTGCTGCCTCCGCTAGGAGGGCTCAAACCGATAAAAATACTGAGGGATTGCATTAATTGATTGAGCGTCAGTGAGATACATTATTGCAAGAATTCGGCGATAGTGCCAATGATATGGCGATCCCAACATCTGATAACAGCAAAGCCCTTCCGCTCGGAAGGGCTTTTAGTGTGTCAAAAAATGAGTCAAAATGGGAGCAAACGGTTTTCAAGGCTCCCTTTGGGAAAGGGAGCAGTCCCCGGACGGGGACTGAGGAATTGTATTATATGTTTGAGCGAAGCGAGTATCTCCATTATTGTTCTTTTCGCACGGAGCGCTTCAACAGCTCCTGCGGCAGCTGCGCGATGATGATCGCCGCGAGCATGATCCCGCAGCCGATCCATTCATTGGGTTTCGGGACGGCGTGCAGGAAGATCACGCCGCCGATCACGGCGAATACGCTTTCCATGCTCATCAATATGGACGCGAGCGACGGATTGGAGGCGTACTGCTGACCGATGATCTGCAGGGTATAGCCGACGCCGCTCGAGCAGATTGAGAGGTACAGCAGCGGCGCCCATCCCGCGAGGATCGCCGAGATATCGGGCTTTTCAAAGATCAGCATGAGGATCGCGGACAGAATGCCCGTGACCAAAAACTGGAGCGAGCTGAGCTTCACACCGTCCACCTCGCCGATGTAACGGTCAACGCACAGGATCTGCACGGCAAACGCCATAGCGCATATCAGCACGACGATATCGCCCGTGTACAGCGCTCCGAAGCCGTCGTACAGACATAAAAAGTATAGTCCGATGACCGCGAGGACGACCGCGATCCCCACGAACAGCCCCGGCTTTTTGTGCAGGAACAGTCCGAACAACGGGACAAAGATGATGTACAGCGCGGTCAAAAAGCCGCTGTGCGCCGAAGCGGGCGCTCCCGCCGGATACAGCGCGATACCGAACTGCTGAAGGTTGACCGAGACGCACAGCATCACGCCGCAGATCACGCCCGCTTTGATGAGCTTTTTTCGGTCGGCGGGATTCTCTTCGCGCAGCGGTTTTCCCTTGAGATGCCTTGTCACCGCCGTGACGGGGATCAGCGCGACCGACGCGATCAGCGAACGAATCGTGTTCACGGTGAATGGCGGTACGGTGTCGCTGAGCTTTTCCTGCGCGACGAACGCGAAGCCCCATATGATCGCCGCCGTCAGCAGCAGAGCCGACGACAGCACTTGATGTTTTTTCATATTACCCTCTGTTGTTCCGTTTCAAGGGTGTTTCGCCTCTTTGATCCGGAAAAATGCTTTGTTTTTCGTTTCATATGATACAAGAATCGGGGAATGATGTCAAGGAACGGCGCTTTTATCCGCAAACCGACGGATGACATAAAAATGCACAAAAATGTGTTATAATTCTATATTATCACTATAGCAAAGAAAAAAAGTAGTATGATATCCAACGATAACTTTTAAGTCGGTACAGAGATGCTGACAAGGTTGGTTTTGATATCCCAGCATAACTATGCCTTGTCCGCGTTCGGATGAGGCATTTTTTTGAGGTGCTGTCCAAGAAGCGGAGCAAAATGCGAACGCTGATTGGCATACAGCACCCATGCAAGGCTCTCCCAAGAAGTGGAGCCGTAGGCGAACACTGATTGGCTGAGAGCTACTGCAAAAACCCTATCATTAACAACGAGGTATTTATGGAATATAAGGCTGAACTGATGTCGGGAGAGGACATCGACAGAGCGCTCAAGCGGATCGCACATCAAATCATCGAAAAGAATCACGGACTGGATAATGTCTGCCTGATCGGTATCCGCACCCGCGGCGTACCGCTGGCACAACGTCTGCAGCGCCACATCGCCTCCATCGAGGGCGTGAGCGTTCCGGTGGGCGAGTTGGATATCACGCTCTATCGCGACGATCTGTCCCGCGTCGGTGAGATGCCCGAGGTCAAGGGCAGCAATATCG
>CACWXE010000094.1 GCA_902764715.1 uncultured Ruminococcus sp.
CGACGGCTCCGATATCATCAATGACTGTTCCTGCGCTCAATAGCGCCGTCAAAAGCCTGTTGACGCGCGCGGGCGTGGAGAATCCCGCCGGCGATACGCTGGAGATCCTCTGCGCCGTTTTGCACTGTTCGCGCACGGAGCTGATTTTGCGGAACGATGACCTGCCCGAAGAAGTGACCGAAAAAGCCCTTGCGATGGCGCGCCGCCGTATCAGCGGCGAACCCATCCAGTATATCCTCGGCTCATGGAGCTTTATGGGGCGCGATTACAGGGTCGGCGAAGGAGTGCTGATCCCCCGAGACGATACCGAGGTGGTAGTGACGGAGGCATTGCACCTATCCGAAAACACCCCCGATCCCGTGATCGTCGATCTGTGCGCCGGCTCGGGCATCATCGCGGTCACGCTGGCAAAGGAACTGCCGAACGCTACGGTTTACGCGGTGGAGAAAAGCGACGCCGCGTTTTCCTATCTGACGGAGAACATCGCGCTCAATCAGGCGAATGTCCGCACGATCCATGCCGATCTGCGGGACTGCGTCAACGATTTTATTGACGGCTCGCTGGATATGATCGTATCCAACCCGCCCTACATCCGCTCGGATGAGATCGCCGACCTGCAAAAGGAAGTGCGGTACGAGCCGCGTCTTGCGCTGGACGGCGGCGAGGACGGTTATGATTTCTACAAAATGATCCTCTCCCTGTGGACGCCGAAGCTCAAAAACGGCGGCGCGATCGCCTTTGAGATCGGCGAGGGTCAATTCGACGCCATCGCCGCAATGCTGCGTGACGCAGGTTATACCGATATCAACGGCACCCCCGATATCCAAGGCATCACCCGCGCCGTCACGGCAAAAAAAGGCTCCCTTTCCTAAGGGAGCTGTCGCGGACACTTGTGTCACGCGACTGAGGGTTGATACGCTGTTATCAAATGCCATTAAATAGAATAAATAGAATAAATCACGCACGACAACCCTCCGGCATGGACAAGCGTGTCCATGCCACCTCCCTTAGAAAAGGGAGGCAGAATAGAATTTTTGTTCGAAAAAACTTGCTTCTTTCAAACATATATGCTATAATATGATCAATCAATCATCGGTTGAGATTGCCACACCGCCATGCGGCGGTTCGCAATGACCGGTTGTATCACAGAAATCAAAGGAGAAAATGATTATGGCTCTTGATAAAAACAAAGCACTGGAAACAGCGTTATCACAGATCGAAAAGCAGTTCGGTAAAGGCGCTGTCATGAAGCTCGGTCAGAACACCCATATGAACGTCGAACATATTTCGACCGGTTCGCTGAGCCTCGATATCGCGCTGGGGATCGGCGGTCTGCCCCGCGGCAGGATCGTCGAGATCTACGGACCGGAAAGCTCCGGTAAGACCACCCTCTCCCTGCACTGCATCGCCGAAGGTCAGAAGAACGGCGGCAACGTCGCCTTCATCGACGTAGAGCACGCGCTCGATCCCGTCTATGCTTCCGCGCTGGGCGTCGACGTCGACAGCCTTTTGGTATCACAGCCCGATACCGGTGAAGACGCGCTCGAGATCGCCGAGGCGCTGATCCGTTCCGGCGCGATCGACGTCATCGTCATCGACTCCGTTGCGGCGCTCGTTCCCAAGGCTGAGATCGAGGGCGAGATGGGCGACAGCCATGTCGGTCTGCACGCGCGCCTGATGTCACAGGCACTGCGCAAGCTCGCCGGCGCGATCAACAAGTCCAACTGCGTCGCCATCTTCATCAACCAGCTGCGTGAGAAGGTCGGCGTCGTCTACGGCAACCCCGAGGTCACCACCGGCGGCCGCGCGCTGAAATTCTACTCCTCTGTCCGCATCGACATCCGCCGCATCGAGACGCTCAAGTCCAACGGTGAAATGGTCGGTTCACGCACCAGAGCAAAGGTCGTTAAAAATAAGATCGCTCCCCCCTTCAAGGAGGCGGAATTTGATATCATGTACGGCGAGGGCATCAGCCGCGTAGGCGAGCTGATCGATCTTGCTGTCAAGGCGGACGTTATGCAAAAGAGCGGTGCATGGTTCTACTACGGCGAGACCCGTCTGGGTCAGGGCCGCGACAACGTCAAGGAACTGCTCAAAAACGACGACGCGCTGCGTGAGAAGATCGAAAAGGATCTGTGGGATAATGTCGACAAGCTGACCGCTCGCCCCAAGAAGACCGCTAAAGCAGCGGCAAAAGCGGCTCCCGCTCCTGCACCCGCACCCGCTCCCGCAGAAGCCGCCGATAAAAAGAAAAAGAACGCTAAGATCGACATTCTTGTCGAAGACTGATGCAGATCACCGCGATTGAGCCCCGCCGAAAGGGGCTCTCCGCTCTCTATATCGACGGCGAGTTCGCGATGAAGCTCGACACCGAGGTGATCCTCGCCCACCGCTTTGACGTAGGGCGCGAGATCGACGATGAACAACTCCACGCCTGTGTCCTCGACTCGGACAGAAAGCGCTGTAAGGACAAAGCCATGTGGCTGATCTCTTACCGCGACCACTCGCGCCGCGAGCTGTTCGACAAGCTCAAAAAGGATTACGATGAAGAAAGCTGTGAGGCGGCACTCTGCCGCATGGAGGAGCTCGGGCTCATCGACGACGGACGCTATGCCCGCCGTTATGCCGCCGATCTGTTCAATATCAAGCACCTGTCCGAACGCGGCGTCCGCCAGAAGCTCTATGAAAAAGGCATCGACCGCGACCTGATCGACGAGGTGCTCGACGAATTCACCGTTGACGAGGATGAACAGATCCGAGCGATTATCGAGAAAAAATACGCGCGCTCCCTGACAGATGACAAGGGGCGCCGTCGTTGCGCTAACGCGCTTGCGCGGATGGGCTTTTCTTACAGCAGCATCCGCAGCGTGATGCGCGAATATACTGAGATCGAGGATGAATAGCTCCGACGGGATCGGGGTGAGGCCGCGCCTTTCACCCGCCCGCCCGTATTCATTACTAACCAACAAAGGATTGAAAATATGCCAAGCGTAGGAATCGTTTCTCTCGGCTGCGCGAAAAACCGCGTCGACGCCGAAATGATGATGTATCGACTGAATCAGGCGGGTTTTCAGCTCAAGGAAGACCCCGCCATGGCTGACGCCGTGATCGTCAACACCTGCGGCTTCATCGAATCCGCCAAGCAGGAGAGCATCGATGAGATCCTCGAGCTTGCCCTGCTGAAAAAGGAAGGCAAGATCAAGGCGATCATCGTCACAGGCTGTCTTGCCGAGCGCTATAACAGCGACATCATGAAGGAACTGACCGAGGTGGACGCCGTCATCGGCATCGGCAAAAACGCCGATATTGCCGCCGTAGTGCAACAGGCGCTTGACGGAAACAAGGTCGAGGACTTCCCTGATAAAATGCTCCTGCCCATGGAGGGCGGCCGTGTCCAAAGCACCGAGTCCCACTGGGCGTACCTGAAGATCGCCGACGGCTGTGACAACTGCTGTACCTACTGCGCCATCCCGCTGATCCGCGGCTCCTTCCGTTCCCGCAAGATGGAAACGATCGTCGAAGAAGCCGAGCGGCTGGTGCGCAACGGCGTCAAGGAAATCAACGTCATCGCGCAGGACACCACGCGCTACGGCGAGGACAACTACGGCAAGCTGATGTTGCCCGAGCTGCTTCGCCGCCTGTGCAAGATCGAAGATCTGCACTGGATCCGCGTGCTGTACTGCTACCCCGACCGCATAACGGACGAACTGCTCGACACGATCCGTGAAGAGGAGAAGATCGTCAATTATATCGACCTGCCGCTCCAGCACTGCGACGGCAGAGTGCTGCGCGCAATGAACCGCCGCGGCGACAAAGAGAGCCTGATAAAGCTCGTACAGCACATCCGCGAGAAGATTCCCGGCGTGATCCTGCGCACCACCCTGATCACGGGATTCCCCGGTGAGACGGGCGAGGAATTTGAGGAGCTGAGCGATTTTGTCGCACAGACGGGCTTTGAGCGCCTCGGATGCTTCGCCTACTCACAGGAAGAGGATACTCCTGCCGCCCTGCTGCCCGATCAGATCGACGAGGACGTCAAAAAACGCCGCGCCGAGATCATCACCGAGCAGGAAGCGCTGATCATGGACAAATGGTGTCAGAACATGGTCGGCAAAGAGATCGAAGTGCTCACCGACGGCTTTGACCGCTATGCGGACTGCTTCTTCGGACGCTCCGCCTTTGACGCGCCCGAGGTCGACCCCTGTGTATTCTTCACCATCGGTGAACGCAAGCCGCGATCGGGCGAGATCATACGCGTCCGCATTACCGACCACATCGACTGTGATTTGGTCGGCGAGATGATCGAATCATAGGCAGTCATTCCATTATACAGAATGGATCGGGAGGAACGACTCCCCCCCTACTCCGTCACACTGAAAGGTCATACTATGAAAAAGATGAACCTACCCAACAAACTAACGCTCCTGCGTATCATACTGGTCCCGGCGGTCATCGCCGCGATCCTGATCGAATTCCCGTATCACTTCCTGATAGCGGGACTGCTCTTCGGCGCCGCCGCGATCACCGACGCGCTGGACGGCAAGATCGCCCGCCGCGACAACCTGATCACCGATTTCGGCAAATTCGCCGATCCGCTCGCGGATAAGATCCTCGTGATCTCTGTGATGGTCTGCTTTGTCAAGCTGAATCTGTGCGGCGCGATCCCGCTGATCATCATCATCTTCCGCGAATTCACCGTCACCTCGATCCGTCTTGTCGCCGCCGCGAAAGGCAACGTCATCGCCGCCAATATGTGGGGCAAGGTCAAGACCGTGACCCAGATCGTCGCGATCGTATCGGTATTTCTCATGCAGTTCATCTATGAGATCCTCGAGCGTACCATGACCGATGCTGTCACGCTGGTCGGCATCTATGACATCTTCAACATCATCGGACAGGTCATGTTCTGGATCGTCGCGGTCATCACCGTGATCTCGGGCGTCATCTATCTCAAGGACAACAAAGACGTCATCAGCGATATGTAAAATAATAGTTGCAAAATCGAAAGCAATCGTATATAATATGGTAGATATCAAAAGGCTGTGAACAGGAAAAGTAGCTTTACGGATGTTAACAGAGAGGACGGCATAGGCTGGAAGCCGTCTTAGCGGAAGTTCAGTGAAATGCGCCTGTGAGCTGACTGCAGGAAATGGCAGTCCGTCAGTCCGCGTTAAGGATGAAAGCTTATTGATGAGCTTCAAAGAGCGTATTATACGCTGAATTTGGGTGGAACCACGGCGCTGTCGTCCCTTCGGACGACGGCGCTTTTTATTCTCATGAATTGTTTTCAATTCAATTCACGGAGCATGATCATCGATTATTCCGATATAGATGTCACCTCTTCCGATCAGGTTCACCTACTGAAATTCCTCATTCCTAACTCCTAATTCCTAATTAAAAAGGTTGATATTATGTTTGACACACTGAGAGCCGATCTGGACGCCTATTTACAGCGCGACCCCGCGGCACGCAACAAGATGGAGGTATTCTTCCTCTACTCGGGCTACAAGGCGGTACGCAAATACCGCCGCGCGCACTGGTTCCAGATCCACAATATGAAGTTCATCGCACGCTGGCTGAGTCAGCGCGCGCGCAACAAAACCGGCGTCGAGATCCATCCCGGCGCGACCATCGGCAAGGGGCTGGTGATCGACCACGGCATGGGCGTCGTCATCGGCGAGACCACCGTGATCGGCGACAACTGCCTGATCTACCAAAACGTCACCCTCGGCGGTACGGGCAAGGATCAGGGCAAGCGCCATCCCACCCTCGGCGACAACGTGATGGTCGGCTCGGGCGCGAAGGTGCTCGGACCGTTCAAGGTCGGCGACAACTCCCGCATCGCGGCGGGCGCCGTCGTGCTCACCGAGATCCCGCCCAACTCCACCGCGGTCGGCGTACCGGCACGTGTCGTACGCGTCAACGGCGTAAGACCCGATCTGCTCGACCAGATCCACTACTCCGATCCCGTGGCGCAGGAGCTCTGCCGTATGCACAATGAGATCCAGCAGCTCAGCAACGAGGTGCGGTATCTGGAAAAGAACGTCAGTCAGGCGGTCGAGCTCGCCGCAACCTCTCACAATGATTCATCACAGAAAGGAAGTCAATTATGATTCTGTATAATACACTCGGCGGTACCCGACAGGAATTCATCCCCCACGAAGCGGGCAAGGTGAAGATGTACACCTGCGGCCCCACCGTCTACCACTACGCTCATATCGGCAACCTGCGCACCTACATCATGGAGGATGTGCTCGAAAAATACCTGCGCTACGCGGGCTACGACGTACTGCGCGTGATGAACATCACCGACGTGGGGCACCTCAGCTCCGACGCGGATACCGGCGAGGATAAGATGCTCGCGGGCGCTAAACGAGAGCACAAGAGCGTCATGGATATCGCGCGATTCTACACCGACGCGTTCTTCTCCGACGCTGAGAAGCTCAACATCAAAAAGCCCGACGTCATCGAGCCCGCTACCAACTGCATCCCCGAGTTCATCGAGATGGTGCAGACTCTGATCGACAAAGGCTATGCCTACCTTGCGGGCGGCAACGTCTATTTCGATACCAGCAAGCTCGACAATTACTATGTTTTCGGCAACATGAACGAGGACGAATTACAGGTCGGCGTGCGTGACGACGTCAACGAGGACAGCAACAAGCGCAACAAGAACGACTTCGTCCTCTGGTTCACCCAAAGCAAGTTTGAGGATCAGGCGCTCAAATGGGAATCACCGTGGGGTCTGGGCTATCCCGGCTGGCACATCGAGTGCTCCGCGATCTCCATCAAGCACGCGGGCGAATACCTCGACATCCACTGCGGCGGCGTGGACAACGCCTTCCCCCACCACACCAACGAGATCGCGCAGAGTGAAGCCTACCTCGGTCATCAGTGGTGCCCCTACTGGTTCCATGTCCTGCATCTGCTCGACAAGCGCGGCAAGATGAGCAAGAGTAAGGGCGGCTTCCTGACCGTATCTCTGCTTGAAGAAAAGGGCTATGATCCCCTTGCCTACCGCTTCTTCTGCCTGCAGTCCCACTATCGCAAGCCGCTGGTATTCTCCTTTGAGAACCTCGACAACACCGTGCAGGCGTACAATAAACTGGTCGCGAAGATCGCAAAGCTCAGTAAGGAAGGCGAACCCGATCTTGATGCCGCAAAACCGTATCAGGAGAAGTTCAAGGCGGCGCTGGACAACGATCTGAACACCTCCCTCGCGATCACCGCGCTCTACGATGTGCTCAAGGGCAAGCTCGACGACGCGACCAAGCGGTATCTGATCGCTGATTTTGACCGCGTGCTTTCCCTCGGACTGATCGAAGCAGCTGACGCGGAGATCGAAAACGCGGCGCAGGCGGAAGCGGAGAAAGCGGCACAGCAGCTCAAGCTCCTCGAAGAAAAAGGCATCTCCAAGGACTGGATCGACGAGCAGATCGCGGCGCGTGCCGCGGCAAAAGCCGACAAAAACTGGGCGGAGGCGGACCGTATCCGTGACGAGCTTTTGGAAAAAGGCATCGTCATCAAGGACAGCAAGAACAGCGCCACCTGGGAGATCAAATAATCAAAAAATCATGCCCTATCCGATTGGGATAGGGCATTTTTTCATCCGTTTTTACATATGCTGTATCGGTGATAGTATGACGTTTGTGGTATTGACAAAGAAAAAGCTGATGATCCTGTTCTCCTGTGTGCTGATCGGCGTCGCGGCGCGATACAGCGGGCAAGGCGGTCTACACCGCGAACGAACCGCGGCAGATTCCGATCTATTACGTGGATACCAACGAAAAGGTGTGCGCCATTTCCTTTGACGCAGCATGGGGCAACGAGCAAACAGATACCCTGCTTGATATCCTCGACAAATACGAGGTCAAAAGCACCTTCTTCCTCGTCAAGCAGTGGGTCGACAAATATCCCGACGACGTCAGGACGATCGCCGAACACGGCCACGACGTCGGCAATCATTCCTCTACCCATCCGCATATGGCGCAGCTGAGCTCCGACGAACAGCAAACCGAGATCGGCGACTGCAACGACGCGATCGAATCGCTGACAGGCACCGCGCCGACCCTGTTCCGTGCACCCTACGGCGAATACGACGACAACCTTGTCACCAACCTCAGATTCCGCAATATGTACTGCGTGCAGTGGAACATCGACAGCCTTGACTGGAAGGATCCCACATCCGATGAGATGGTCAGCCGCGTCAAAAGCAAGCTGTGTCCCGGCTCGATCATCCTGATGCACAACGGTGCGAAGAATACGCCCGAGGCGCTCCCGAAGATCATCGAGATGCTACAGAACGAAGGCTACATCATCGTACCGATCTCACAGCTGATCCCCGAGGGCGATTACTACACCGACCACGAGGGCAAGATGATCCTGAACGAATAAACAGCTACATATAACAAATAAGAGCAGCGGACTTCCGCTGCTCTTTTACTTTGATATATTGGATCAGCCGCCGTTCATCACCGCGTCAAGAACCTGTTCTTTCAGGCGATCCAACGGGCTTTTGTCGGGGATCAGCTCCGTGGGATCGGGCTTATGCTGCGGCAAACAGGACGCCGAGCTGAAGCTCTTCATCTGAATGACGATGTGCTCATTCTTTACCAGCTCAAACAGCTTGTCGATCGTGGGGCAGGTCTGCACCGCGCGGATGAGCTGTTCTTTCGTATGCCGGGGCGCTTTGGCACGCGCCGCGTCCAATACCGCCTGCCGCACCTGTATCTTGAGGCTTTCGAGGGGTGAGAGGTCAGGGATCTGCTTGGGTGTTTGTTTAGGTAGGGATGACGCGGAGTTAAAGCTCTGCATCTGAATCACGATATGCTCGTTCTTGACGATCTCAAAGAGCTTGTCGATCGTCGGACAGGTCTCGATCGCCCTGAGGATCTGTTCGGTCGTATGTCTTTGATAAACCGGTTTTTGCAAGAGCCTTCCTCCTTTCCCGTTATTGTCGCATAAAATGTCACCGAAATGACCGTCTATGCACGATAAATTAGCCCTTTTCGGTAATTAAGAGCATTATTGGTTATATTATAATCGAAAGATAAGAGATTTTCAAGTAAAAGTAAACTTATTATGAAGTTTATTTACAACAACCTCGTTTTGTGCTATGCTATTATGGACTCAAAAGAGCAAAAACAACCGATATTGCGGGGATGGATCGCGTGTTCATCCCGCTGCGATCTTTATAAAAGGAGCAAAAATGGCTTATTTAGATGACAACAACGATCATTTGTACACAGCGAGCGACCCTCTCGAGGCGCTCGACAAAGAGCTTGCCGAGCTGAAAGCGTCGCTCAAAGAGCTTGACGGCATTACCGAAGCCGATCAAGAGAACGATCCGAACCCCCAAGATCACTGAAAGAAACAGAGGCTGATATGAAACATTCACAATCCACAACATCCTCCGGCGGCAAGCGTGTAGGTATCATCATCGTGGTGATCCTCCTCTCCGCCGCGCTGATCATCGGCGTCGGCTACGGCGCGATGCGATTACTGACCCCGAAAAATACATCCGACGCCACCTCCGCGACCTCCGCGGGTGAGGTCGTCACCATCAACGACTCCGTCATGGGCGATATCGAGATCCAAACCGTCAAGGGCGCCGAGGTCAACACCTACACGGCGGACAACCTTGTCACCGACGAGAACGGGATCCCCGCCTACTATGAGAACGGTCAAAAGATCTCTCACCTCGGTATCGATCTCAGCGAATTCCAAGGTGACGTCGACTTTGCCGCGATGAAGGAAGCGGGCGTCGAATTCGTCATGCTGCGCATCGGCGGCCGCTACTACGGCGACGACGGCGTTCTCTACACGGACAAGAATTTCGATACCAACTACGACAAAGCCAAGGCGGCGGGACTCAAGGTCGGCGCGTACTTCTTCTCACAGGCTATCAGTGCCGAGGACGCAAAACAGGAGGCAAATTATACCCTCGAAAAGCTGAACAAGCGCGCCCTCGACTACCCCATCGGCTTTGACTGGGAAAACATCCAGGAAGAAGCTGCCCGCACCGATTCCGTCACCGGCGATCAGCTGACCGATATCGCCGAAGCCTTCTGTGATACCGTGACCGATGCTGGCTATAAGGCTATCGTATATTCCAACACCTCGCAGATGTTGATCATGTATGACTTCGAGACCATGAAGGACTATGATTTCTGGCTCGCCGACTACCGCGAATTTCCCACCATGTACTACAAGTTCGATATGTGGCAGTACAGCAAGGAGGGCAAGATCGCCGGCGTCGAAGGCACCGTCGACATGAACATCAGCTTCACCGATTTTACTGAATAATATTGATTTTCATACAACAAGCGCCTACCGAAATAAGCGCTTGTTTGTGTCAATATGCTTTTTGCGGGATCGCGGCTTACGAATCAAAGAACTGCTGTCCCTCATCCGTGATGAGCCGT
Source organism: uncultured Ruminococcus sp. (assembly GCA_902764715.1). Taxonomy (GTDB): domain Bacteria; phylum Bacillota; class Clostridia; order Oscillospirales; family Acutalibacteraceae; genus Ruminococcoides. The sequence goes on from CACWXE010000094.1 coordinate 10,425, forward strand.
TCGGTTTTCGGATACTCAAAAATCGCGGGATCCTCGGCGTTCTTCTCCAGATACTCCGCGAATTCCGCCGCGTACCACTTCGCCATCCCGAGATTGTGCATGAGATAATGGCCGCAGTTCACCGATGTCGCGCCGGGGATCACCTCGGCGTCCTCCACCGACCGGAACGCGGCGAGGAGCAGCTCATAGATTTCCTTTGGCGCGCGGTTGCCCTTGAGGATCAAATAAAAGCCCGTTAGACATCCCATCGGGCCCCAGTAGATCACTTCATCCTTCCAATCGGGATCGTTGCGCAGAAAGGTCGCGATGAGGTGCTCGAGCGTGTGCATCGCCGCCACATCGATCACCGGCTCTCTGTTCGGCTTTTTCAGCCTGACGTCATAGGTCGTGACCATATCGCCGCCGACATGATCCTCGCGGCTGAGGAAGATCCCGGGAACGATCTTGGTATGGTCAACGGTAAAGCTCTGAATCAGTTCCATATTTATCTCTCCTTTATGCTATCATCATTTGATATGAGTTTAGCATAAAAGGAGGACTTTTTCAACACCTTAAGAATCGTTAGGGGTTTCCCATAATCACTGACCACTAACCACTAACCACTGACCACTGACCACTAACATTACTGAAACATATCCTTTGCGCTGTCGAACAGATCCTCCATCGCGTCGGCGACCTTTCCTGCTTTCTTCTGCAGGGTTTTCTTGCTGTTGTTCATCATCACAACACCCACGGCGCTGACCGCGACTCCCGCCGCGAGACCGCCGAGGATCCCTTTCACCACGCCGCTCTTCTTATCGGCGCAATTACCATTTGTACACATCGTCTTTGGCATGATACCAACTCCTTTCTGTTTTGGACAGGCTGAATCAAGCCTTCCCCTTGAGGGGAAGGTGGGCTTTTCGGCTCAAAAGCCGAAAAGGTGGAACCCTTTCCAATCTATCTATAAACGGGATAAAGCGGAACCGCTTCCACCTCATCCGTCACCGCCTCAATCGGCGGCGACACCTTCCCCTCGAGGGGAAGGCTTTACAATCATTCTCACAACTGTTCACTTTTTATAGCCGCAGCCTTCGTGCTGGCAGAACAAGCCGCCTTTTTTGCCCTTGCGCTTAAAGAGGATGTCGCCGCAGTTGGGGCATCGCTCATCGACGGGCTCATACCATGACACGAAGTCGCAGTTCGGATAATTGGAGCAGCCGTAGAAGATCTTGCCCTTACCGGTGCGCTTGACGATGACGTCGCCGTCACACTTGGGGCACTTGACACCTACGTTCTCCACATATTTCTTGACGTTTTTACAATCGGGATAGCCGGGGCAGGCAATGAACTTGCCGTAGCGTCCGACCTTGACGACCATCTGTCTGCCGCATTTTTCGCAGATGATGTCCGTCTTA
>CACWXE010000095.1 GCA_902764715.1 uncultured Ruminococcus sp.
CGCGACAGCCTGCTCGCGATCCTCCTCGGCGTACAGGAGGTCAAGATCAGCGACGCGCCCGAGGGCACCGTGCTGGTCGTCCGCGAGCTGACCCCCTCGATGACCGCCGGTATCAAGAAGGAGAATATCGTCGGTATCATTGCCGAGACCGGCTCCCAGACCTCTCATTCCGCGATCTTAGCGCGCGCGATGGAGATCCCCGCCGTGCTCAGCGTACCGAACGCGCTCAGCCAGCTCAGCTCCGGAGAGCAGATCATCGTCGACGGCTTCAACGGCGACGTCGTCACCGCTCCCGCTCAGGACACCTTGGACGAGTATGTCGCCAAGCGCGATACCTTCCTCAGAGAGAAGCGTGAGCTAGAGCTCTATCGCGGCAAGCCCACCGTATCCGCGTCGGGCGAGACCTATGAGCTGTGCTGTAATATCGGCACCCCCAAGGACGCCGCCAAGGCGATGGAAAAGGACGGCGAGGGCGTCGGACTCTTCTGCTCAAGGGCAAGCCTCTCATCATCCGCACACTGGATATCGGCGGCGATAAGGAGATCCCGTATCTGGGTCTCGAAAAAGAAGAGAACCCCTTCATGGGCTTCCGCGCGATCCGCTATTGTTTAAAGCACCGCGATATGTTCAAGTCGCAGATCAAGGCGATCCTGCGCGCGTCCGCGTTCGGCGACGTCCGCATCATGTTCCCGCTGATCACCGCTGTTGAGGAACTGCGCGAGGGCAAGGCGCTGGTCGAAGAAGCAAAATCCGACCTGCGCGCGTCGGGCATCGAATTCAACGAGGATATCCCCGTCGGCGTGATGACCGAGACCTCCGCCTCCGGTGTGATTGCCGATCTGCTGGCGAAGGAAGCGGACTTCTTCTCCATCGGCACCAACGACCTGACCGGCTACACCATGGCGTGTGACCGCGGAAACTCTGACGTCGGCTATCTCTATTCTCCGTTCCAGCCGTCCGTACTGCGCCTGATCAAGAGTATCATCGAAAACGGCGTGCGCTCCGGAATCCCCGTCGGTATGTGCGGGGAGGCTGCCGCCAACCCGATGATGGTGCCCCTGCTGATCAGCTTCGGACTGACCGAATTCTCGGTTTCCGCCGTATCCGTGCTCAAGGTGCGCAAGTGCATCGCGAACTGGACCAAGGACGAAGCCGACAAGGTCGCCGAAAAGGTCATGTCCATGTCGACAGAAAAAGAGATAACGGATTACCTCAAATCCGTTATCTGATATCATTACAGGATTATGTGACGTACAGCAACATAAATAGATCAATCAACCAAAGGCGCGGGACACCCTGCGCCTTTTTTGTTGCACACGCGCCGTGCGCGACGCAAACGTGCATCTCCTCAACGAAATTGCGTTTTAACCAATGCTCTGCCGCGGGAGCAGCAAGCCGCTCCCCTACAAATTCACTGAAACGTTTTTATTGTAGGGGAGGGGTATATGTTACTGAAAACTGAAGATTGAAGACTGAAAAATGAATAATGGATATTGTCAGGAAGTGATTCATTCTATTTGTAGGGGAGGGGCTTGTTGCTCGGCCGCAGACGGCACCCCTCTGCCCTTCGGGCAGCTCCCCAGTGGGGAGACCCCTCCCGTAACCTCTCCAATATATGCCGATCAAACGCGAAGCACATCAATCCCTCCGTAGGGTACGGCGCTTGCCGACGTACCGAAACCTTTCTGTTCGCTCCCATCCAAACGCGAAGCACATCGATCCTTTCATTTTTGCACAAAAAACGCCGTATATAACGACGGAAATCCCATAGAGTAACAATGGACAACACGCGGCAAATGTATTATACTGAACGTAGGATGGGGGCAAACGCTCGATAACGAAACTAACCCATTATCATTCCTCTGTTCCAAATCCTTACGAAAGGATGATCCCGATGTCAGAAATCAAGTATAAAGACGCGTTGAAACAGGGTCAAAAGGAAGCCCAAAGCCGCAAGGCGAACGGTGAATCTCCCGCGCTCCCCGCGCTGGACGAGCTTCTTCCCGCGGATAAACCCACCACGGTCGTGAACCTCGGTCTGGTGTCCATCCCGATCAAGCAGATCGTCGGCACCAAGACAGCCGGTCGATCCTCTGCTTTCGCGGCGAACTTCATGCCCGTCCTCGAGGAGGACAGCGAGTTCGCCACCAAGTGGAAGCACCTGTGCGAGGCGCATATCACCGAGGGCATCCATGATCCGATCAAGGCGTATGAATATAAAAACCGCTTCTATGTCCTCGAGGGCAACAAGCGTGTCAGCGTGCTCAAATTCTTCGGCGCGGACACCATCGAGGGCGTCGTTACCCGCATCCTGCCTGAGCGCGACGGCTCCGACGAGATCGAGCTTTACTACGAATTTGTCGCGTTTTATCAGTACAGCAAGATCAACTTCATCGAGTTTTCCAAGCGCGGCAGCTACACCGAGCTGCAGACCGTCCTGGGCAAGGAGGTCGACGAGGAGTGGACGACCGACGAACGGCACACCTTTGCGGCGGCTTACCATAAATTTGCCAAGGCGTACACCGCCAGCGGCGGCGAAAAGCTCCAGTCCACCATCGGCGACGGAATGCTCAGTTATCTGAAGATCTACGGCTATGAGGAACTGATCGAGTCCGATCCCGACGACATCAAAAAGAATCTCGGCAAGATGTGGGAGGACGTCAAGCTCAAGGACGCCGAAGAGCCCATTGAGCTCAAAACCGAGCCGCCGGAGGAAAAGTCCCAGCATCAGGGCTTGATCTCCCGCGTGCTCTCTCAGACGATCTCTCACGCGCTGCAGGTCGCCTTCATCTATGACGGCACACCCGCCAAATCCGGCTGGGTGCATGAGCATGAGGAGGGGCGTATCTATGTTCAGAAGATATTCGAGGACAAGATCGATACAATTACCTATCCCAACGCCCTCGATGGCGATCCCTACGATACCATCGCGCAGGCGATCGACGACGGCTGTGAGGTCATCTTCACCACCTCGCCGCGTCTGATCAGCGCGAGCGTCAAGGCGGCGGTGGAGCATCCCGACGTCATCATCATGAACTGCTCGCTCAACCTCAGCTCCCGCTATATCGCGACCTACTACGCGCGTATGTACGAGGCAAAATTCATCCTCGGCGCGGTAGCGGGATCGCTCTCCGACAGCGGCAAGCTCGGCTATGTCTGCGACTATCCGATCTACGGCCAGATCGCGGGCATCAACGCCTTTGCCATCGGCGCGCAGCTCACCAATCCGCGCGCGCAGGTCTATCTTGAATGGTCATCTGTCAAGGGCGCCGAAGGCGCGGCACAAGCCCTCGCGGAGCAGGATATCCATTTCATCTCCTCACAGGACACCGCCAAGTTCCTCGAGGATGACCGCGACACCTACGGTCTGTCCTATGTCGTGGACGATCACCGCGAGGTGCTGGTGGATTCCGTCTGGTGCTGGGGCAAGTATTATGAAGAGATCCTCAACCGTATTTTTGATAAAACCCTGCAGGCGGAATACAACAAGACCGATAAGGCGCTCAACTACTATTGGGGCATGTCGTCGAACGTGGTCGACGTATGGTGCAGTGAAACATTGATCGCGCCGACGCGCAAGCTGATCGACTTCCTCAAGGAGAGCATCCGACAGAATATCTGTATTCCTTTCCTGACCCCGCTGACCACCCAGTCGGGCGAGGTGATAGGGGAGGATCAAAAATCCCTCACCCTCGAGCAGATCATCAACATGGATTATCTGGTGGACAACGTCATCGGCGAGATCCCGACATATGACGAGCTAAGTCCGATGGGTAAGGCGACGGTCGATACCGCCGGTATCGAAAAATCCCAGAACGATATCGTCAAGGAGGCTGAGAAGAAGTCCTCCGACGAGAAGACAGCTGACGAGAAAGCCGCAGACGAAAAGCCCGTTGATACCGCTCAGGACGCCGAGAAAGACGGTGACGAGCAATGAGGATATTAGCGGTCGCAGATGAAGAGTCAAAATCACTCTACGATTATTATCACCCCGGTAAGCTCGACGGCTATGATATGATCCTCGCCTGCGGTGATCTGAGCGTAGAGTATCTGGAGTTTCTCGTGACCATGGCGGACTGTCCGCTGGTGTATGTCCACGGCAATCATGATGAAAAGCATAAGCGTCTGCCCACCGGCTGTATCTGCGCGGACGACAAGATCGTGATCGTGAACGGCTTACGCATCTTCGGCCTCGGCGGTTCCTACAAATACCGTGACGGAAAGTACATGTTTACCGAAAATCAGATGAAGCGCCGTATCCGTAAGCGCTGGATGACCCTCAAGCTGCACGGAGGCTTTGACATCCTGCTCACCCATGCTCCCGCGCGTCATCTCAACGACCTCGAGACCATCCCGCACAGGGGCTTTGAGTGCTTCAATATGCTGCTTGACAAATACCAGCCGCGCCTGTTTGCCCATGGTCATGTGCATCGTTCCTACAATCATCGCATCCCGCAAAAATGTCAGCACGGTAACACCACCGTGATCAACGCCTACGAATCCTGCGTGATCGAACTGGAAGATAAATGAAGATAAATAATGAAGCCACCCGCCGTATAATGCAGCAGGTGGCTTTTTGCTGTGAAAACGGACTCTCTACATCATCCGATATGACACACACTGTGACGTCGGCTTGTCCGTAGCGGCATAGAACGCCGCTCTTGCCGACGACAGCAGTCTGCCGCTTTTCACCGTCAGCAAAACGGCGTATTCCTTCATCGGTTCGATCATCGTGCGCAGTGAGCAGGTCATTACGGCGGATGATCGCTTGACCCTCTCTACGATCGAGCCGCCCTGTATCAGGAACAGCTCATAGGAGGACTGCTCGCCGTCGGACAGCCGCCATGAAACATCAAGCGCGGCGTCGGTTTTGTTGATGATCAATTCTTTGATATTCATAGTGATCCTCCTTTTCTTTTTTCTATATTATACCGCTTTCTCTGCGAAATTTGTCAAAACAATTAGAAATAACCGTTAATTTTTTATGAAAATTGCGTGCAATATGCTTCGTGATATGTTATACTGAGCTTGATGGAATATATTGGGTCGCGAGTCGCGCTGAAGTCCTCGCGATCCCGACAATGCTTTGAGGTGATCAGGATGAAAAAGGATCCGGAATTTGTAAAGGATGAAATGACGAATCAGAACAAGCCGACAGAGGACAATGTGCCTGTTGAAGCCAATCCCGAGGAAAAAGCTCCCGCCGAACAAACATCCGCGGATGCGGAAGAAGCCGCAACAGCGGACAGTGCTCCCGCCGAACAGCCATCCGCGGATGTATCCAAGGATGCAAAATCAAAAGCCAAGCCGATCGCGATCACAGCGGCAGCCGTCGCGGTCATTGCGATCATCGTCGTCATCATCGTCATCGTCGCCAACGCCAATCCGCTCAAAGCGGTCGAGCTGCCCGGCAATCTGAAGCTCAGACAGTTTGAAAATCGCGATCAGGTGACCAAGGAGCTTGACCGCCTCCAGAAGAAGAACAATCAGGATGTTCAAAAGGTGTATGACAGCACCGTAGGCAAATTCGCCAAAGACGCCGGACTGTCCGAAGAGGGCGATATCGCTCTGCCCAATATCGCGGGCGTCGGCGAAGAGATCGTCGAAGCGTTCAGCGATACCTTCAAGCAGGCAGCGGGCGTCGACGAGGCGGATATCATCAAGACCGACGGCAAGTATATCTACTGCATCGACAGCGACTATACCGACCGCGACGTTGTCGAGATCTTCAAGGCGGACGGCAAGGATACCGAAAAATCGGTTCGTGTCGAGGTGTTTGAGGAAGAACCCGCCGCCACACCGGATTCCGCCGCCACAGCGGATGAAGCCGACGGATGGGATTATTATGCCGCCTATCGCAGCATTGATGATATCTATGTCAAGGATGACCGCCTGATCGTGATCGGCTCCGACTCTACGCCGCATGACGGCAGTACCGCCACCAGAACCGTCACAAAGATCTATGACGTCAGCGACCTCGACCGTATCACCCTGCTCGATACCTTCACCCAGAGCGGTAAAAGCAAATCGACCCGCATGATCGGCGACACGCTTTATCTGGTCAGCTCCTACACTCCTTTCGACAGCAAGAGCCTGCCCTTCTGCGGCAGGGGAGATTCTCCCGACGAGCTGCCCGCCGACAGCATCTATACTTTGCAGGACAACAAATCGGAGCGATTCATCATGCTCAGCGCCGTCAATACAAGCGACCTCAAGGCACAGCCGGAGTCAAAAGCCATCCTCGGCGAAGTCAAGGACGTCTACTGCAATCAGGAGAATATGTATATCTACGCCGATTACGGCGAGAAGAAAAAGCAATCCTTCCTCTTCGGCTTGATCAATTCCGAGACCGCCCAAAAATCTCAGATCCTCAAGGTCGGTCTGACGGACGACGTCAGCTTCATCGCCTATACCAACCTCGACGGCGTGATCGACAGCTCGTACTCCCTCGATGAATATAACGGAAACCTGCGTGTCGCGACGACGATCCCCGACGGCGATAAAGAGAAAGCTTATCTGTATGTGCTCGATAACGAGCTGACCACGATCGGCTCGCTGAACAACTTTGCGCCAGATCAGTACCTCGCGGCGATCCGCTATGTCGGCGATACCGCGTATGTCGTCGCCTACGATCTGGTCGATCCGCTCTTTACGATCGATCTGAGCACCCCTGAAAAACCCACGGTCATGGGTGCGGCACAGATCAGCGGATTTTCCTCCATGCTCGTTCCTGTCGACGACCACACCCTTCTCGGACTGGGCTATGAGAGCCTCGGCGTCGGCGACCTGATGTCGGAGGACGCGGTCAAGGATGGCTTCAAGCTCGTGCTGTTCGATGTGACCGATCCCACCAATCCCATGATCATCGACGCGATGGTATATGAGAATTGCTCCTCCGCTGTGCAGAACAATCCCAAGGCGCTGGTCTATAACCCCGACCGCGGCGAATTCCTCGTCCCGCTCAATGAGGAGTATTGGGGCGAGATCGACACGGAAAAGGGCGAGTACGTGGAGAATGAAGATAACCGCGGCGGTGCGCTCGACTTCAAGATCGAAAATCGACCCGTATATGGTCATGACCTACCGCGACAAAGACGACGCCATCCAAATCGAAGCCAAGGAATATAAATAATAATCGATGACCGGCTGTCACGCGAGAGCCCGACGCCGATCCAATCACAATCGATAAAAAAGCCGTAACGACCGAAATCGTTACGGCTTTATCTATACCATGAAGCAGATGGAGCGTTTACTGTAGGGCGGGGGCTTGCTCCCGCCGTAACTTCTCCGATATATCTCACCCAAATGCGAAGCAAATCCAGCGCCCCTGCCGCGGGTCGTCATAAATGTCGACCCCTACAAATCTACTGCAACGTCTACTGTAGGGGAGGGGTTTACTCCTCCCGTAACTTCTCCGATATGAAGATGTCAAGAAAAGTGCAGTCGGAAAACACCCAAAATAATGGATGTGTGGATAGGGAAAGATTTTGAAGCCGAACGGAGCGTAGCGGAATGAGG
>CACWXE010000096.1 GCA_902764715.1 uncultured Ruminococcus sp.
TTTGTGGTGCGAGTGACGGGACTTGAACCCGTACGTCAAAGACACACGCCCCTCAAACGTGCCTGTCTGCCTATTCCAGCACACTCGCATATCGAACAGTCGAATTATAGCATTATTCTTTTCAAATGTCAATACACTAATTTTATAAATACTCAATTTTCATTTTTACTGATCAAACAATTTGACATATTCACTAAAAATCATTGATAAACGATGAAAAATATGCTATGATAATATGAAACAGTCATGCAGGCAAAGGAGGAATATGATGAACCTCAAAAAAATCATTGATGTAGCGATGGGACGCGAAAAAGCGGATCTCGTGCTCAAGGGCGCGAGCGTGCTGAATGTCTTTACCGAACAGCTCGAGCATAAGGATGTGGCGATCTGCGACGGCATGATCGCGGGTCTGGGGCTTTATGACGGCGTTGAAGAAGTCGACGTCAGCGGAAAGATCATCGTCCCGGGCTTTAAGGACGCGCATATGCACCTCGAGAGCACCCTGCTGACCCCGGCGCAATTTGAGAGAGGCTCTCTCCCCCGCGGCACGACCGCGGTGATGGCGGATCCGCACGAGATCGCCAACGTAGCCGGCACCGAGGGGCTCGACTATATCATGCGGCTTTGTGAAGACCTCGATATGCACATCTACTTCAACCTGCCCTCCTGTGTGCCTGCGGCGCCGCTCGAAGAAAGCGGTGAAACGCTGGAGTCTGAGGATCTCAAGCCGTATTATCAGCGCAAAAATGTCCTCGGACTTGCTGAGATGATGAACTCCGTGGGCGTGTGCGAGGGTGAAGAAGCACTGCTCAACAAGCTCGCCGACGCTAAGGAATTCGGCGGGATCATCGACGGTCACGCGCCGTTCCTCGGCGGCAAAGACCTCAACGCCTATGTTGCGTCGGGCGTCAGATCCGACCACGAATGTACCGACGCGCAGGAAGCGCTCGATAAGCTCGCGCGCGGACAGTGGATCATGGTGCGCGAGGGTACGGCGGCGAAGAACCTCAACGCCCTGCTCCCCATCTGCAAGCCGCCCTACTGTGACAGGGCGATGCTGTGTACCGACGACCGTCATCCCGAGGATCTGCTCAGGGAAGGTCATCTGGACGCGATCATCCGAAAGGCGGTCAACAAAGGCGTCAAGCCCGCTCACGCGATCAAGATGTGTACCCTCAATACGGCGACCTACTTCGGCTTGAAGGATTACGGCGCGATCGCTCCGGGTTATCACGCGGATATCGTCGTGCTGAGCGACTTCATCGACTTTACGGTCGAGCAGGTCTATATCGACGGCAAGGCAGTCGCGAAATACGGCGCTGTCCTCAACGACAATGTCAAGCCGATACCCGACTGCGAGAAAGTCCTGCGCTCCTTCCATATGCAGCCTGTCAATGTCGAAAAGCTGTATCTGCCCATCAAAGAGCGTCAGCGCGTCATCGGTCTCAAAAAGCGCGAGCTGCTGACGGATGAGATCATCATCCAGCCGACCGAGCACGGACTGAACAACAACGGTATCGATATCGACCGCGACGTCTTGAAGGCGGCGGTATTTGAGCGCCATCACAACACCGGACACATCGGCGTCGGCTTCATCAGCGGCTACGGCATCAAGCGCGGCGCGATCGCTACCAGCGTTGCCCACGATTCGCACAACCTGATCGCGGTCGGATGCAGCGACGAGGATATCGCGGCGGCGGCGGAAGCGGTACGTGAGATGGGCGGCGGGATGGTCGTCGTCGACAACGGCAAGGTCATCGAATCACTGCCTCTGCCGATTGCGGGACTGATGAGCACGCTGACGATCGAAGAGGTGGAAAAGCGCGTTGATCGGCTCAAAGAAGCCGCGGCGGAATTAGGCGCGTCCGCCGACATCGACCCCTTTATGACGCTTTCCTTTGTGAGTCTGCCGGTCATCCCGGTCATCCGGCTCAACGGCAAAGGCGTTATCAATGTTAATCGACAGGAGATCGTGGAAGCGACCTTCTGATAAGGTTGAGATTGCCACGAGCTTGACATAAAATCAAGCTCTCGCAATGACATTTTATATGATGAAACGGAGAAAAACATGAATTACGATATCATTATTATCGGCGCGGGTCCGGGAGGAATCTTCTCGGCATATGAGCTGGCGACCAAGCGCCCCGATCTGAAAATCGCCGTGTTTGAGACCGGCAACGCGCTCGAAAAACGGAAATGCCCCATCGACGGCGACAAGGTCAAATCCTGCATCAAATGCAAGACCTGCGCGATCATGTCGGGCTTCGGCGGCGCGGGCGCTTTCTCGGACGGCAAATACAATATCACCAACGATTTCGGCGGCACGATGCACGAGTACATCGGGCGCGACAAGGCGCTGGAGCTGATGCGCTACGTCGACAAGATCAATGTGGAAAACGGCGGTGAGGCGACGAAGCTCTATACCACCGCGGGTACGGACTTCAAGAAAATCTGCACCCAGAACCGCCTCAAGCTGCTCGACGCGTCCGTCCGTCACCTCGGCACGGATATCAACTACATCGTGCTGGGCAACATCTACAACAAGATCTGTGACGTCGTGGATTTCAAATTCAATACACCGGTCGAGCATATCGAGATCATCGACGGCGGCTATCGCGTCCATCACAAGGACGGCTCTGACGACTGCAAAGACTGCATCGTATCCGTCGGACGCTCGGGCTCGAAGTGGATGGAAAAGATCTGCGAGGAGCTGAACATCGAGACCAAATCCAACCGCGTCGATATCGGCGTGCGCGTGGAGTTGCCCGCGGTCATCTTCTCCCATCTGACCGATGAACTGTACGAGAGCAAGATCGTATACCGCACGCAGAAATTCGAGGACAACGTCCGCACCTTCTGCATGAACCCCAACGGCATCGTCGTCAACGAGAACACCAACGGCATCGTCACCGTCAACGGTCACAGCTTTGAGGATCCGTCCAAAAAGACCGAGAACACGAATTTCGCGCTGTTGGTGAGCAAGCACTTTTCCGAGCCCTTCGAGGACAGCAACGGCTACGGCGAGAGCATCGCGATGCTGAGCAATATGCTCGGCGGCGGCGTGATCGTCCAGCGCTTCGGCGATCTGGAACGCGGCAGACGCTCCAATCACAGCCGTATCGCGGAAAGCACCGTACGTCCGACATTACAGGCGACGCCGGGCGATCTGAGTCTGGTACTGCCCAAGCGTATCCTTGACGACATCATCGAGATGATCTACGCGCTCGACAAGATTGCGCCGGGTACAGCGAACGACGATACCCTGCTCTACGGCGTAGAGGTCAAGTTCTATAACATGGAGGTCGCGCTCGATGAAAACCTGATGACGAAGTACAAGGGACTGTATGTCATCGGCGACGGCTCGGGCGTCACCCATTCCCTCTCCCACGCATCCGCCAGCGGCGTCTATGTCGCGCAGAAGATTCTGGAACAGGCTGATTGATCGGATTTCCTCACAATCAAGCACCCCTTTGTCACAATGGCAAAGGGGTTTCAGCTTTTCAAGAAATGATTGAATAGAAAAAACGCACTCAAATCACCATCTGACGAGGATGTTTTGTAAAATGTTGATACCGCCCCCTCTGACGAGGGGGTTGGGGGAGAGATAACGAAACATAACATTAGCAATACGCTTTCTGACTCAAGCCCCGTCGCTTCAACATCATTACACACGGTATTGAGTCAATTGTAAATCAGTGTCTGTAACGCTGCGTTATCTCTCCCCCGCAATCATAAGCAGATCACTCTTTTGTCATGCTCTGCCCGCTTGCCCCCTCGTCAGAGGGGGCTGACAGAGTTTTTCTAAAGATTAACACCCCTTTGTCCGACGACAAAGGGGTGTTGCTATATCCATCAATAATCTCTGTATCTGCGTCTGGATCTCTCGCGTTCTCTTTTTCTCTTGCGTGAGTTGGCTGCCACGGCGAGAATGATGATCAGGATGATGATCACGACCGCGATGATGACGATCAGGATGAAATTCTTCTTGAACCAGTCGGCGAGGTTCGTCCAAAAGACCTTCGCTTTATCGAGCTCGATATCCTTGGAAGCGATCGCCTCGGTGGTACCGACGGTCATATCGTCATACTTGACGGTGACTTTGCCGATCGCCTGACCCCTGGATACGGGAGCGTCGACACTGTCCTCACAATCGACCTCCACCTTGACCAGCGATTGATCGTAGTTCTTCGGCAAAAGCGCCGTCAACTCGCCCTGCGGCATCAGACTGACCTTATCCTCACCCTTGCCGTAGTTGACCTTTACGGTCTTGACGACCTCTGTCGCGCTGTAGACGGTACGCTGCGCCATATTCTCAAAGACCCAGTCATAGAGATCGCAGGAGTCGAGCATGGCGTAGTTGATATCCTCTGTAAAGGAATAATCCGCGCCCAGACACACGATGAGATAGGTCAACCCGTCCTTGGAGGCGGTCGTCACCAGACACTTGCCCGCCTCATCGGTATAACCCGTCTTGACGCCCTTGACGTTGGGGTAATAATACTTGGCGGTATCGGCGTTGTTGATCATCATGTAGTTGGTGTTGGTGAGCGGCTGATCAAAACGCGCGGGGGTATAGCTGACAGTGGAAGTGATCGTCATGAAATCCGGCTTGGAGATCGCGTATTTCGTGATGGTCGCCATATCCTTGGCGGTGGAATAATGGTTCGGATCGTGCAGACCGTGCGGATTCACAAAATTCGTACCGGTACATCCGAGCTCCTGTGCTTTGGCGTTCATCTTCTCGACAAACGCGGGGATACTGCCGCCGCCGACATAATCCGCGAGTACCAGCGCCGCGTCGTTGCCCGAAGGCAGCATCATGCCGTAGAGCAGATCGCGGATAGAATACTTCTCTCCGACATGCTTTGACAGTCCCATCACCGTGCTCTCGATATCGAGATCCTTGAACACGGCTTCATTGATATCGACCATCGTGTTATCGAAATCCGTTACATGATCGGCAACGATCGCGTAGGTCATGATCTTGGTCGTGGAAGCGGGATACATCTTCTCTTCGGCGCTCTTTGTGAGGATCACCGCGCCGGTATCCAGATTTTCGAGATACACGCCCTTTGATTTGGTTTCGACATTACAGCCGTAATCGACCGCCGAGGCGGAAACCATGGTCACGCCAATCACGATCAGGACCATCACAAAACTAACGATTCGTTTCATTTTGAACCCCCAAAATTTGATTCAGGCAATTCCGTAATTCATATACAGATCGCATTTATACTATTATTCCATTAAACGCAATTAATGCTAAGTTGAGATTGCCACAGCTCCGAAGGAGCTTCGCAATGACAAAATAACAATGTGTTTAAAATGAATAATAGAATTACTTTTTCGCTTTGATACGCTTTTCTTCTCCGCTGAACAGGCGTTTGAGATTGTCCTTGTGGCGGAAGATGATGATCGCGCCGACCAAAAAGGCACAGCCGGTCGAGATCAGTACAAAACGAAATCTCAGCTCATTCTCTGTCCCGAGCGCCGGCAGATAATCACAGAAATAGGTGATGATCAGCGTATAGATCGGATACAGCATCGCGCAGATGATGGAACCGAGGGAAATCAGCTTAGTGCATACAAAGATGATCAGAAAGGTGCCGAGGATCATCAGGAACACACGCCAGTCGACCACCAGCATCAAAGCGTTCGCCGTGACGACGCTTTTACCGCCCTTGAAGCCGTAAAAGATCGGGAAGGAATGTCCGAGGATGACGAACAGACCGGCGAGATACCGTCCGTACTTGACGTACTCGATGGGAGATACGTCGTTGGTCACCGTCAGTGTGGAGAACACCCACCACCCGATCAGCACGGCGATAATGCCCTTGAGATAGTCAAAGACGATCGTCGCGATGGCGGGACCCTTGCCCACGGAGCGCAGCACATTGGTAAATCCGGCGTTGCCCGAACCCATGGTGCGGATATCCTTGCCGGTTTTCAGTTTTGTGATCATGATCGCGGGATTCAGGCTGCCGAGCAGATACGCGATGATGATCGTCGCCAGCGTACGAATAATCAAATCAACTGTCATTTGTTATTCCTCTCCCTTATGATAAATCTGATGGGTGTACCGCTGAAATCAAACGCCTCACGCAGGCGGTTCTCCAGATAACGCTGATAGGAGAAATGGAACAGCTCAGCGTCATTGCAGAAAAAGATGAAGGTCGGCGGTTTGACGGACACCTGCGTCATATAGAAGATCTTCAAGCGTCTGCCCTTGTCCGTCGGCGGCTGTACGCGCGCCGTAGCGGTAGCCAGTACATCGTTCAAAAGACCTGTGGTGATCCGCATCGCGGAGGTGTTGGTGACATGGACGATATTTTCAAAAAGATTGTCGAGGCGCTGACCTGTCTTTGCGGAGATGAACACCGCGGGCGCGTAGCTCATAAAGGCAAAATCGCGCTCGATATCCTTGCGGAAGTTCGGCATGGTGCTGTTGTCCTTATCGATCGCGTCCCATTTGTTGACCGCGATGATACACGCCTTGCCCGCTTCAAGAGCGAGTCCGGCGACCTTGGTATCCTGTTCGGTGATACCGGTCTCGGCGTCGAGCATGATCACACAGACGTCACAGCGCTCGATCGCCATCTTCGCGCGCAGGATGGAATAGCGCTCGATCTGGTCGGTCACCTTGCTTTTGCGGCGCATACCGGCGGTATCGATGAAATTGAACGTGCCGTGCTTGTTCTCGATCATCGTGTCGATACTGTCGCGGGTC
>CACWXE010000097.1 GCA_902764715.1 uncultured Ruminococcus sp.
CGTCCGTGTCAATACGCTGAAAACCGATAAAGACGCATTGAAACGCGCACTGGAAAAGCAAGGCGCGACAGTAGATGATATTTCATTATTAGAAAATTCATTGAATCTCAGCGCCGCGGGAAGCATCGATCAGCTCCCGCCATACAGAGAAGGTCACTTCTTTGTAGAGGACGCGGCGTCACAGCTATGTGCCGAGATCCTCGGCGCTCAGCCCGATGAAACGATCGCGGACGTATGCGCCGCTCCCGGCGGCAAATCGCTCTATTCCGCGATGCGCATGGAGAACAGGGGAGCGATCTACTCCTATGATATCCATGAGCATAAGATAAAACTGATGGAGGACAATGCCCGCCGTCTGGGTATTTCGATCATCCGCACTGCCCTCAGAGATGCGGCTTCAGCCCTGGAGCTGCCCGCTTGTGACAGGATCCTGTGCGATGTTCCGTGCTCGGGATGGGGGATCCTTCGTCGAAAGCCCGAAATTCGTTACAAAACAGACACAAATATTGACAACTTGACAAAGTTGCAATACAGTATATTGTGTATGAGTGTAAAGGATCTACCCTCAGATAGTGTTTTGGTCTATTCGACCTGCACGCTCCGCAAGAAGGAGAACCATGATATCATCAGACGTTTTCTGGAGGAGCACCCCGATTTTGTCGGCGAGCCGATCAAGCTGCCCGATGGGATCGATCACATCATCGAGGAAGAGCCGTATTGCCTGACCCTCTTGCCCGGCGTTTATGATACGGACGGATTCTTTATCGCAAAGCTCAGGAGGAGACCGGCATGACGGATATCAAGTCGATGAATCTCTCTGAGATGACAGCATACCTTGTGGAGAACGGCTTTGAAAAGTTCCGTTCCAAGCAGGTGCTCAACTGGATCAAACAGGATGTCACATCCTTTGATGATATGAAGAATATTCCGCAAAAGCTGCGGGACTTTCTGAAAGATAACGCATATCTTGCCTGTGCCGAGATCGTCCGCGTTCAGCGATCACGGCTCGATGACACCGTCAAATACCTGTTCCGTCTTTATGACGGCGAGTATGTCGAGGGCGTGTTGATGCATTATCACCACGGCAGGACGATGTGTATCTCCTCGCAGGTCGGCTGTAAGATGGGCTGTACCTTTTGCGCGACCGGCAAAAGCGGCTTTTCCCGCTCACTGACCGCGTCCGAGATGGTCGCCCAGATCCGCAGTGCCGATATCGACTGCGGCGAGCGCGTTTCAAATGTCGTTTTGATGGGGATGGGCGAGCCGTTCGATAACTTCGATAACGTTGTCCGATTTTTGAAGCTGGTATCCTCTGAGGATTCGCTCCATATCGGTATGCGGCATATCACGATCTCCACCTGCGGGATCGTACCGCGGATGAAGGAATTTGCCGATCTGGAGCTGCAATGCGGCTTGTCCGTATCGCTCCACGCGCCGAATGATACCATGCGTTCGTGCACGATGCCCGTCAACCGTCGATATCCCATCGCCGAGGTGTTGGAAGCGTCGCGCTATTACGTCGATAAGACCCACCGACGGATTACCTTTGAATACGCGCTGATCGACGGCGAGAACGACTCCGACGAAACGGCGAGAGAGCTTGCGAAATTGCTCAAAGGCTTGCTCTGTCATGTCAACCTGATCCCCGTCAACAATGTGACGGGTGCGGGTTACAAAAAAAGCTCACTGCAAAGGCAACAGACCTTTGTTGATATATTGTCCGGCTATGGCGTCAACGCCACGGTGCGCCGAACTCTCGGCTCCGACATCGACGCTTCATGCGGACAACTGAAAAGAAACTTTACGAAAGGGGATGTATGACTTGGAAGTTTTCTCTAAAACCGATATCGGACTGGTCCGCACGGAAAATCAGGACAGCTCCGCGTATTCCGTCATCTCCTCAGACTGCGCATGGGCAGTTGTATGCGATGGTATGGGCGGCGCTAACGGAGGCAAAACGGCTTCTTCTGCCGCTGTCAATTACATTTCTGAATATATCAATCGCGAATTCAAGGAAGATATGGATGACGAGGCATTGTGCGAGATGCTGGTAGCCGCTGTAGACGGCGCCAATCTGTGCGTCTACAAGATGTCGATGGAGGATTACGACCTTGCCGGAATGGGCACGACCTGCGATCTGGTTTTCGTGCGCGGAGAGGTCGCTCATGTCGTTCATGTCGGCGACAGCCGTACTTACTCGATTCGCGACGGTAAAATATTGCAGATCACAGAGGATCATTCTCTGGTGCAGGAGATGGTTCGCCGCGGTGAGCTGACTCCCGATCAGGCGATGCACCATCCCAACAAGAACCTGATCACCAGAGCGCTCGGTATCTCGCATGAGGTCCATATCGATTATATCGAGGCGGAGTTCAGCAAAGGCGACGTTCTGCTGATCTGCTCCGACGGTTTGTCCAACTATGTCAGCAAGGCTGATATGGTGCGCACCGTCACGGAACAAAAAGGCGAATTACTCATTGATACATTGGTAGAGATTGCGAAACGCCACGGCGGTCATGATAATATCACCGTCACGGTAGTTTACTGAGGATTGGAGTGAGTCACATGGATAAATATACCGGTAAGAAGCTCGACGGCAGATATGAGATCCGTGAGTTGATCGGCGTAGGCGGTATGGCAAATGTCTATCACTGCTATGATACGATCGACGCACGTGAAGTTGCGATCAAGATATTAAAAGATGAATTTTTGGACAACGAGGATTTTATCCGCCGTTTTAAGAACGAGAGCAAAGCGATCGCTGTATTGAATCATCCGAACATTGTCCGCGTCTATGACGTCAGCTTCGGCGATATGATCCAGTACATCGTTATGGAATATATCGACGGCATCACGCTCAAGGAATATATCGATATGCAGAAGGTGCTCGACTGGAAAGAGACCGTGCACCTTACCACCCAGATCTTAAAGGCACTGCAGCACGCGCATGAGAACGGCATCGTCCATCGCGATATCAAGCCGCATAACATCATGCTGCTGCAGGACGGCACCATCAAGGTCACGGACTTCGGTATCGCGCGTTTTTCATCGAACGCGACCCGCACCATGACTGAACAGGCGATCGGTTCCGTCCATTACATCGCTCCCGAGCAGGCGAGAGGTGAAAAGACCGACGGCAAGACCGATATCTATTCCGTCGGCGTGATGATGTATGAAATGCTCACCGGCACACTGCCCTTTGACGGCGATTCCGCCGTGACTGTTGCGTTGATGCAGCTGCAGGCAAAGGCGAAGCGTCCGCGTGAGATCAACCCCGATATCCCCGAGGGTCTGGAAGAGATCACCATGAAGGCGATGCAGAAGGATCCGGAGGATCGTTATCATTCCGCTGTCGAAATGCTCAGCGATATTGAGCGCTTCCGCCTTAATCCGAGCATTCTGTTCCATTATACTTATCATACCGATCCCGTTCCCCCTGAGGATGTTCCCGAGGAAGATCCCAAAAAGGATTACGAAGATCCCGAAGCGGACGCGGAGGAAGTCTACTACGATGAGGATGTTCCCGTTCGCAGCCCCGTACTCTCCGCTATCAAGGGTATTATCCTGGCGGCTGTGATCGCGCTGGTCGTTTTCGGCGGCGTTGCGGCTTATCAGGGTTATATTTCCGCTCAGCCGAAGGAGGTCGAGGTTCCCGATTTTACCAATATGTCGCTGAGTGAAGCGAACGCTAAAAATAACGGTAAATTCAACTTCAGCTATATCAGCCGTTACAGCGACGATATCCCCGTTGACACTATTATTGAGCAAAGTCCTGCCGGCGGTTCCAAGAAGATGAAAGAGGGCTCGACCATCGAGCTGGTCGTCAACTCCGCGGATACCTACGTAGCCGTTCCGTATATCAACGGCGCTCTCGGCACGGAACAGATCCAGGCGACTATCGAAAAAGCCAACCTTGTACCTAAGATCCTGTATGTCGAAAGTGAACAGACCGCTCAGAAGATCGACGGCGTTTATCCGCCTACCGGTACACAGGTGAAGATCGGCTCTCCGGTATATGTTTATGTATCGAAGGGCGTTACCAAGCAGAAGTTCGTGATGCCCGATATCAAAGGCTATTCTGCCGAAAAGGCGGTTGCCGCGTTGAAAGAGGCAGGCTTCACCAACTACAGTGTAGAATACGATGACAGGATCGAAGCCGAAAAGGATGAGGTCGTCAGACAGAATCCGATGCAGGGCAGCGAGGTCGTTTCCGACTACGAGATCACCGTCATCTGTTCGAAGGGAACGCAGAAAGAAAAGAAGGTGAACATTGAAGTTGATCTGCCTTCCGAGGTCACCACAAGCGTCAATATGAAGGTGTTGGTTGACGGCGCGGTCGACAGTGAAAATTCAAAGGACGTTGTGCCTTCGTACAGCCCCAAATATAAGATCACGGTCAAGGTCAAGGATGACGCCACTATTGTTGTCCTTCTGGACGATCAGCAGTACCGTGAGTATAAGGTCGATTACGCTAACAATTCCGTTTCCTTGGTAAATTCTTATCCGTATACTCCGAAAGAGACTGAGGCTCCCGCTACGCAGGCGCCCGCTGAGGAAGTTGAAGAAACACCGTCCAATCAAGAGAATCAGGGCGAAGTAACGACAGGATGAGTATGGATCGGAAAACAGGTATTATTATGAAAATCACAGGCGGCTTCTATTATGTAGAAGCCGCCGAAAGTGTTTATGAGTGCAAGGCGCGCGGTGTGTTTCGCAAGAGGGGGATGTCACCATTGGTCGGTGACGTCGTTGATATCACAGTACCCGATGATGGCTATTGCTCCATCGATAAGATCCATGAGCGGCGCAATTCTCTGGTGCGTCCCGCATTGGCGAATCTGGATAATCTGATGATCATCAGCTCTGTCAAAGAACCGGATGTCAATCTGTATTTGATCGACAAAATGACCGCCGCGGCTGTCAATAAAGAAATCATGCCGATCGTTGTTTTCTCTAAAAGCGACTTGGCGCAGACCGATGATCTGGTCGAGATCTATCGCAAGGTCAACATTCCCGCATTCTCCTTTTCTTCGGTCGATAATCAAGGACTGAACGAGATCAAAGCGGTGCTCAAGGACAAGGTGACCGCTTTTTGCGGGAATTCCGGAGTAGGGAAGAGCACGCTGCTCAACGCGCTGTTTCCCGAGCTGTCGCTCCAAACCGGTGAGATCAGTGATAAGCTCGGTCGCGGCAGGCATACGACCCGTACGGTGGAGCTGTTCAAAAAGCACGGCGGTTATATCGCCGATACTCCCGGCTTTTCTACCGTGGATATTGAACGATTTGAGCTGATCCGCAAGGATGAGCTGAAGTTCGCGTTTCCCGAATTCGATGAATACTTCGGTACCTGTCAGTTCAATTCCTGCAACCATGTGTGTGAGAAGGGATGTCGGGTGCTCAAAGCCGTCGAAGAGGGGATCATCCCCAAATCTCGCCATGACAGCTATGTGAGGATGTATAACGAGGTCAAGGATATCAAGGAATGGCAGATCAATAATAAATAACAAGAATTGGGGCAGTTCGCGGTGAACTGCCCCGTAGCTATTCTATGATATTATATTAGTTCTTTACGATCTCAACATAGAAGCATTCTGAATACCAAGGGTTGTAGCGGTTGATCCTGTACTTCGATGTATCGTAGCTGAATACATTGGCTGTGTTGTTGTATGCGTTTTTTGTAGTGATCCTGACGACGTCAAGCTTGTTGTCGCTTGTATTGCTCGTGATACCGATACGAGATGAGGGGTCGATGTTATCAAAGATGCGGAAGATACATTTGGATGTTGTGTTCTCGCCGAGGAACGCATTGGACGCCGTACCGTTGGTGAGTTTGTTGTTGATGATGGCCATCTTTCCGCTGATAATGGGATCGCAGGCGGATGTGTCGCCTTTTTGCGCGTAAAGACCCGCACCGTTATTGACTGCCGTATTGTCTGTTATCTCAACATTTTCCAGAGTAAGGTAGTTCATGGAGTCACACCAGATCGCACCGCCGTCGCAGCCGGCGCTGTTCCGGTTCAGCTTTGTGTTCGTTACGGTGAGCGGTACACACATTCCGCCGCCCCTGTAACCGAAGCAGATGCCGCCGCCGTTGGAGGTAGCCTTGTTATCGGTGATCGTGCAGTTGTTGACCTCGGTGGTATAATCGCCGAAGATCGCGCCGCCCTTCGCCGCGCTGTTGGATTTGATCGTGCAGTTGTTGATCTTCATCACGCAATCCGTATAGATCGCGCCTCCGTTTTGTCCGGAGTTGTTCTCAAATACAGAGTTGTTGACTGTGACTCTCGAATCTTTGTTAAACAAAGCGGTGTTTTTGTTGTCACGGAAGGTCGAATGATCGATGGTTCCGTCGGCGTTCATCTCTGTGACGATCGCACTGTTTGCGTTGTTGAGGAAGTCTGTGTTTTTGATTTTCAGATCGACATGATCGGCTCTCAGACCGGCGTCGGTTGAATCCTTCACTGTGATGTTATCGAGATTGAGCTTTCCGCCGCTGACGAGCAATCCGTTGATCGTGCCGCGTTTTCCGGTGGAATCGATCACGCTTAAGGTGGCGTTGTCGGATTTGATATCAAATTTTTGACGTTCGGAATGAATGATCGAATGACCGTTCATATCGAGGGTTACGGTCTTATCTTTGACATACAGCGCGCCGCCGCTGAAGGTAGTACCGTTTCCAGTCCTGCATCAGCTTCATGGTACCGCCGTTCTTGGAGACAGTTGCCCATGCGTCGCCGAAGGAGAACATATTCTTTGTTTTACCGCCCACTGTCACCTGCGCTACTGTCAGGTTATCGATCGTCTTCTTGGTGGTTTCATACGACTTGGCGACCGCGGTCGCTTTCTTTGTATACAGCTCCATATTCGCTGTGATCGATGACTGTAAGCTATCTCTGGTCTCCTTGGTGATCGAACCGTTGTTGTAGTCGTAATCAGCCAGAGAATAGGACGCCATACAGCCTGACATCAGGTTGGTGTAGTACAAGGCGTACTGCTCAAGCGTCATATCGTTGAATGCCTGTGCGTCTTTTTTGACCAGATCGGCGTCATTGTTGTTTCCTTCACTTGTTTTGGATAGCTCGAGATACTGATCAAATGAGGGCATACCCTTTAAGCCTGACTGACCGTCGATGATCAGGTTGCTCAATACTTTATCTTCTTTGAATAGCGCGATCTGCGTCATAGCTTCTTCGTTATAGCCCTTTACGCTTGTCAAAATATCGGAAAAACGCTGCAGCTTGTTGATGTTCGACAGTTCCTTAATCTGACTGGACTGTTCGTTATAATGAGAATCTATCTTTTCGTTCAGCTCATTGATGAGGTTGACGATATCCTGAGTTGACGGCTGCTTTTCTTTTGTCGCGTCAGCATAGAAGGTCTTAAACGCGCCAAACAGTCCGTTGGCTATGATGCCCGCGACAGGATTTGATTTGCCGACTAATGAGACCAGAGCGGATGCTCCACTGAAGAAACCGTCGCTTACCGGCGAGGCAGATGCGGTGATCGCCATAGTGGAGCCTACCGAGATCATCATGATACATGCCAAAATTGTTGCTATAATACGATGGGTTAATTTCATAATTTCATCTCCTTGTTGATTGATTATGGGGTGCAATCTTTATGTTGCAACTACAGCATAACAAACAGACCGTGACAACACATAGACAAAATTGTGAGATTTTTGAAAGTTTTTTGTTTTTACAAAAATATACTTGCAAAACCCATAAAAGTATGATAATATAATACTGCTCTGGGGGCGTAGCTCAGCTGGGAGAGCGCTTGAATGGCATTCAAGAGGTCAACGGTTCGATCCCGTCCGTCTCCACCATATTAATAAATTAAGGAGTCCCGATATGGGGCTCCTTAATTTATTACCGACAAAAAGTGGAGGCGGACGGGATCGAAGGCGAATGTGTCAAGCCGTAAGCTGTGCGCACGGCGCAGACAAAAATGATTCAGTGAATCATTTTTAATGAGAGCGTAGATAAGACTTTGGGGTCCCCGGCACGCCCCGCGTGTTGGGGAGAGGAGGAGCCACGGAGCGAACAAGCCGTATCACACTTGATACGGCGACTAAGCGAAGTGCGCGACGACGAGGTGACGCTCCGAAGGCGGAGCAGATAGTAACCTACAGAAATAACCCCCGTCCGTCTCCACCATATTAATAAATTAAGGAGTCCCGATATGGGGCTCCTTAATTTATTACCGACAAAAAGTGGAGACGGACGGGATCGAAGGCAAGAGTGCGAAAATGTAAGCGTCTGTGTACATCCTACACCATATTACTTACTCAAATTGGAGCTCTTTAATATATTATGAATTTACAAAAATGTAATCTCATTTTTCTTTTACAGCCTTGATATTGGTATATTCTGTATGCTATAATGATTCAGTACATTGAGTAAGTATGACTTTTATTCATTAAGAATTGATAACAGAAACCAGAATACTGCTGAGAATATCTCAGTGATCAGGGGGAATGGACCATGCCTTTATGTATGGGGTGTTTAAATGAAATACCCGCTGCCGATTCGGTATGTAAAGTATGCGGCTTTGATAATTCCGAAAAACAGACCGCTCCGTTTTTGCCGTTCGGTACCGTATTAAACTATAAATATGTAGTCGCCAGAAATCTGGAAACGAACGGTGAGAGTACCCGTTACCTCGGTTATGATAATAAGACCGGTAAGGTGCTCGCGATCCGTGAGTTTCTCCCGATGGGTTTGTTTGACCGCGGCGACGATGAGACAAAGCTGTTTGTCACCCCGCAGGATAAAGAGAGCTTCTCTTTGGCGATGGATGACTTCAAGAGCTATTACGAAATGCTCAACACGCTGACGGATAAGACCGCGATGATCAACATCGAGGATATCTTTACCGAGAATAATACCGTCTATGTCGTCGAAGAAAACGATGATCTTCTGCCGTTTACCGAGTATGTCGAGCACAACGGCGGTCATCTCGAGTGGGATGCGGCTCGTCCGCTCTTTATGCCGATCATCACATTGATCGAAAATATCCACAAGCTGGGTATCGGTCATTACGCGATCTCGCCTGCTAATTTATATGTTACCTCCGGCGGTAAGCTCAAGCTCGGCGGCTTCTCTACCGAGAACGAGCGTAAACGCGGTACGATGCTAAAATCTCAGCTGTACAGCGGCTGTGCCGCGCCGGAACAGTATATGGATAACCAAAAGCTGGATGTTCCGACCGATATTTACGGTCTGACTGCCACGCTGTTTTACGCGCTGACCGGCAAGTTGCCCGCCAACGCCAAAGAACGTGAGAAGGATCCCAGACTCCTGATCAGTACCAATACTGTCAAGCGTCTGCCGCCTCATGTTGTGACCGCGCTCGCGAACGGTTTACAGATGAAGAGCGAAGCGCGTATCGCTGATTTTGATGAACTCAGAGCCCAGCTCTCTGTTTCTTCTACCGTTCAGGCGATCCAGGATGAGATTTCCCGTACCGCCAGCATGACGCCGATCAAGCGCGAGGATGAAGAACAGCGTTCTCGTGTGAATCCCACGGTCGTCGGTTTGATCGCGACACTGGTTTCACTGCTCCTTTTTGCGGCAATCGGTCTGTTCTGGCTCCCTACCAATCCGCTGATGGGTCTGTTTACCAACGGTTCCACCGTTCCCGCTACCTTGGCGGCTCCCACCGAAGACTGGACGGGTCCTGTGATGGAGGATTATACCGGCAAGACTTTGGATGATGTCAAGGCTTCTTTCCAGGGAACGATCAAGGTCGACGCCGACGGTGCGTACAGCGACCATATCGAAAAAGGAAAGATCATTTCACAGGAGCCCGCCGCGGG
>CACWXE010000098.1 GCA_902764715.1 uncultured Ruminococcus sp.
ATACAAGGCGGTCGTCATCCTCGGACAGCAGGTATTCGGGAGCGCCCATCAGCAGCTTTTTGCCGTCGCCGTAGACGATGCCGGAGTATTTATTGGCACTGGAGAAGGGGATCATTTCACGGATGTCGGCGGATTCATCGGCGCCGAAGTATTGGAACACCGCTTCGCTCGTCGCATTTCTTTCATCGGTTGCGCCCATCAGCACGCGGATGTGCTTTTCGGCGCTGTCGTCGAACTTCTTCAGCTCGCTGACGGACATGGTGCCGTCGGTGAGGGTACCGGTCTTGTCCAGACAGATCACGTCGACGCGGGAGAGGTTCTCGAGCGAATACAGCTCTTGCACCAGCGTTTTCTTTTTTGTCAGTCCCGCGATGGATACCATCAGCGCGACAGAGGTGGTCAACACCAGTCCGGACGGGATCATACCGACGCCGAACATACCGTCCGTCAAGACGATCAGCGACCAGGTAACAGGGTCGTTCAGCGATAATGTCAGACCGTTCCAGATCGACGTATCACTGCCGGTAGCGCTGATCTTGATCGCGAGGGTGACGGTGGATACGACGATCGCCACACACAGACACATGGTCAGCACCTTGATGATCTTCATGATCGAGCTCATCAGCTCGGATTTATGACCGGAGGTGTTCTTGACCTTTCTGGTCAGCTCGGCGGCATAAGTGTCGTCACCGATCTTTTCGGCGCGGCATCGTGCCGATCCTACAATGATGGAAGAGCCGGAGAGGATGGTATCGCCGGCGGTCTTTTTGATGTGGTCCGATTCACCCGTCAGCATGGATTCGTCCACATCGACCTCACCGTTCAACACGATCAGGTCGGCGGTCGCCTGTTCACCTGCCGATAGCGCGACAATGTCGTCCAGCACGATCTCGGAAGCATCGATCGATTCGATTTTGCCGTCACGCACGACCTTGCTCTTGGTGCTGGTGACGATCCTGAGCTTCTGGATGGTCTTCATGCTCTGGTACTCCTGGAACGAGCCCATCGCGACGTTCATGATCGCGGGGATCAAAAAGACGAATTTCGAGAATCCGAAATAGGCGTTGACGATGTCAGAGCGGCCGATTGCGTTTAAGTAGATGATAAATCCGATGAAAACGAACGCGATCGTAAACAGCACGATGTTGAAGAACGTGAACAGGTTGTTCGCGAGGATCTGCAGGATCGTTTTTTGATTGGGATCCTCTGTGGTATTGGTATAGCCCTTTCGGACTCTTTCTTCAACCTCCTTCGACGTCAGACCCGCGTCATATGCTGCCTGTACGCGGTCGATAGGCGGTTTGACCTTTTTGCTTTTTTTCATATACCTACTCCTTGGTTTTGTGTTGTTTTGCTTCTTCATGTGTCTTACCTTTTCGATATGGCGAAGCAATCTAACTCATTCTACATTCTATCATATCTGATTACAAATAGCAAGAATTCCAAATATATTATTATTGCGGAATCTCGGCAATTCGACGGTATCTTGTTTTTGATAAAAAAGCACGTAAAACAACCGATTTAGTATTGATTTTTTGTAAAAAATATGATACGTTTATCTAAGATAACTCAAGGAGATGTTCCAATGAAAAGATTTGATAAGCTTGTACAAAACAGAAAACTGATCTATGCGCTTGCCGCTCTGGTTGCGGGGATCCTGTGCGCTGTGGTCATTGGTTTTATCTTTTTCGCGAACATCGATTCGATCTCCGGCTTTTTTGAAGGGGTGACCAGGGTGCTGGCGCCGGTCATCATCGGTTTGATCCTGGCTTACATCATCGACCCCGTCGCCAAGTTCTTTGAAACAAAGGTTTTCGCTAAAATGAAAAAAGAGGGTCTGCGCCGCACCTTATCCGCGGTGATCGCGCTGGTGTTGGTGTTGACGCTCATCACCGTCTTTATCGGCACGCTGATCCCTAACCTGATCAGCAGTATCTCTATGCTGATCGACAATGCCGATACCTACTATGCCACCATCCAAAAAGCAGTCGATTATGTCAATTCTCTCGGCTTCGGTCTGCATATCGATCTGTCCGCGATCGAGGCGTCTGTCAGGAATTGGCTCGGTGATTTTGTCAACAACCTGTCCAACAATCTTTCGTCTATCCTCAACACCACCAAGGATATCGGCACCGTGCTTCTCAATATCGTTATCGGCGTTATCCTCGCGGTGTATATTCTGTTCAGCAAGAAATATCTGCTCAACGGTCTGCAAAGACTGCGCAGGGCGATCCTCACGCCCAAGCGCTATGAAAGCAACACGCGCTTTTGGAATCGCTGCCATGATATTTTTACCCAGTATATCGGCTGTAATATCATCGACGCGATGATCGTGGGCGGCTCCAACGCGATCTTTATGCTGATCCTCGGTATGCCGTATGTACCGCTGGTGTCTTTTGTCGTCGGCGTTGCGAACCTGATCCCGACCTTCGGCCCGATCATCGGCGGAGCGATCGGCGCGCTGGTGCTCGTATTGGTCAAGCCGTCCTACGCGCTGTGGTTCCTGCTCTTCACGATCGGTATCCAGATCTTGGACGCCTATGTGATCAAGCCCCGCTTGTTCTCCAGCTCCATCGGTCTGGCTCCGGTGTGGACGTTGATCGCGATCACGGTCGGCGGCAACCTGTTCGGCATTATCGGCATCCTGCTGGCGATCCCGGTGGCGGCGATCCTGACCTTCATCTACGATGAACGCTTTGTGCCGTGGCTGCAAAAGAAGAGCAAAGCGCGCGCGGCAAGAGCAAAAGGTGCCGCGGAGCAACCCGATGATATCGTTGAGGAAGCTGTACGGCAGGAGCCTCAGACTGCCGACGATAACGAGGAATAATCAAATAATACAGGGTGAGCATAAAGAGTTCCGATGGCGCTGCACCCTATGAAGAGGTTGAATGTGGACGAGAATAGTTTAGCAGTATGGGCGATCATCCTGATCGTCGCGGTTGTCATCTGGTTTGTACTGGAAGTGATCGCGGAATGGGGGATCTTTCAAAAAGCGGGGGAGAAGGGATGGAAAGCCCTGATTCCTGTATATGACGTTTATGTATCGCATAAAATCGTCGGAATGAGTCACATCTGGTTCATTCTGGAGGTCATCGCATGGGTGATCGAATCCGTGTTCTTAGGACTTACGGCGATACCGGAGTGGATCGATATCGCGTTCGGTATCCCTGTGGCGATCATCACCATAGCGTCCGCTATGATCCACGCCGTCAAGCTGTGCGATTGCTTTGGAAAGGGAGTTGCCTTCAAGATGGGCGTCATTCTTCTTCCGAGTGTGTTTTCGATGATCATTGCTTTCGGCAAAGCAGAATACAGAAAACCAAAAGCATAAACACGATACGGCGTCGTTTTGATTACGCAAGAGATCGATTCTATGAAAATGATGTTTTGTCTGATATCACGCTATCGATTATTTTTTAAGGGGGTTCCGAAATGGAACCTCTTTTTTCTAATATGTAATTATACCTTGTGCTTTTTGTGTATAATTATAGGTGAATTGTTAATTGTATATATACAATGTAACGAAAGGGCTTACCACGGCGATGAGAATGAACTGTACTTGCATAGCACCCTGCTGCGGTGCGACGGGTTATTCATCAGCGAATAGCTTCGCTTATTTTCGTGCGCCCTTTTTCAACAGGATCATGATGAACTGACACAGACGTGGTATCTCTGCGCCTGTGTTTTTTGTCATATCGTCATTGTGAGGCGTATATAAATATTCATTGCGAGAAAAAAGCCTTCCCCCGAGGGGAAGGCGCAGCTTGTCGAAAAAGCATGATATAATAAATGAGCAACCGGCTTCCAAGGCTCCCTTTGGGAAAGGGAGCTGTCGCCCGTTGGCGACTGAGGAATTGTATTTTTTGAACGACCGAAGGGAGAAACCTATTTATTATCAACGCTTGATCTATACTGTATTGTATAGTAACTCGCTTCGCTCGAACAATTTGATACAATTCATCCGCCTCCTTACGGAGGCACCTTCCTTTCCCAAAGGAAGGCTTTAAGGCATTGCAATCTCAACCTATGATATAAATTGTCATTGCGAGGCTCCATTAATCGGGGTCCCCGACACGCCCCGCGTGGTGGGGAGAGGAGGAGTCGCGGAGAGAAAAAAGGCTCCCTTTCCTAAGGGAGCTGTCGCCGACAACTTGTTGGCGGTGACTGAGGGTTGAAAAACTGCTGTACAGATGACGACTTCTGTATGAACAGTCGCCAACCCTCCGGCACTTCGTGCCACCTCCCTTAGAAAAGGGAGGCTATGGTGGCAATCTCAACCGATTATGTTAACTCTTGTTTTCCTTTGCTTGGCTCATGTCTACGACAGACCGAGCCAATGTCCGGTATGAATGAGAAATACACGGTCAGCGGACAGACCCAAACGGAAACAATCATGATAATTGCCATTGTAAGGGAATAGCCTTCCCCTTGAGGGGAAGGTGGGCAATTCGCTTGCGAATTGGTCGGATGAGGTGGAAACCTATCCGTGTGATCGATTCACGGGATGAAGCAGAAACGCTTTCACCTCATCCGTCACCCTACGGGCGACACCTTCCCCTCAAGGGGAAGGCAGCCGTGGCAATCTCAACCTACAAATTTTTAAGGAGGAATTCTTTCATGATGCAAAAAATCAAAAAGCCCGTCAGTATCTTGTTATCGATTCTGATGGTGCTCAGTTTATTCACAGTCGTTCCGATCGCCTCGGCGAGCGCGGCAGAAAATGCCTTTGTTAAGGTGACTTCCGAGCCCACAGACTGGTCAGGCGAATACCTTGTTGTCTATGAGGTTAATAACGAACCAAACAAGGTGTTCAACAGCGCGGCTAATCTGTCTACGGGAGAAAATGCGCTTCGAGATGCATTTGGAGTCAGCGACGGTAATATCGATTACGACGATACAACCGCTGCCGCTGTAGTCACGATCGCTAAGATAGAAGACACCGGCTACTACTCCATCAAAACAGCAAGCGGCAAGTATATTGGCAGAAGCAACGATACTAACGGAATCAATGAAAGTGAATCGGCGCTTGACAATACCATCGCGTGGGATAACGGCAGCGTCAAGATCACTTCAGCCGGCGGCGCGATCATGCGCTACAATACCGGTGCTTCTCAGTTCAGATACTACAAGTCGGCGTCATACACGAATCAGCAACCCATCCAGCTCTATAAGCTCACGGCTGCCGAGCCTGAGCCCGCGACCGATGCTCCGACAGAAGCTCCTACCGAGGTTTCTTACACCGTCACATGGAAGAACTGGAACGGCGATGTTCTCGAAACAGATACCAACGTCGCTAAGGACGCCCTCCCGAGCTATGACGGCGAAGCTCCCACCAGACCCGATGACGCGAACAACACCTACACCTTCGCGGCATGGGACGACGGCACGACCACCTACATAATCGGCGTGGATGATCTGCCGCCCGTGACAGGCGACGTCACCTACACCGCGGTCTTTACAGCTGACCCCAAGGCGACCGAGGCGCCCACCGAGGCTCCCGCTCCCGCGGAGCAGTCCGAGGTCATCGACCTGACCGCAGAGAGCGCAAGAGTATATAATGAAGATTTTGAGTCATACACTGCAAAACCGATTAGCACCGATAATTTCTCTGTAACTACTTCATCAAATGACGGCCCATTGATTGCTTCCGAAAACGGCTGGACTTTATTTGGAAGCACAAATGATAATATCATAATCAGTTCGTTAAACGGTCAGAACATCTCGAAGCTCGTCGTTTCAGCAGGAATCAACGATCAACTGGATCCCCCTGCTGTGAAGGTAAACGGAGAGACGATCGTCGGTACTTTGAGTGACGGCGTATATGTCTTTGAGAACATCAACGCAACAGAGGCATATATAGTGAGTTCGGTTTCCAACGGTCAAACCAGAGTAATGACGGCTACTGTTTATTACGCCGAAGGCTCCGAGCCTGCCGATACCTACATCGTAGCCGGTAACGATACCACGATCTTCGGTACCTCTTGGAACGGCAACGATACCAACAACACCATGACCTTCTCGAACAACGTATGGTCTAAGGAATATACCGTTGACGGCGCGAAGAAGGAAGTTCAGCTCAAGGCTGTCAAGAACGGTTCTGCATGGATCGGCGACGAGACCGGCAACAACGTCACCTTCAATCTGTCCGGCGCGGGTACCTTCACCGTATACTGCGACGGCTCCAAGACATGGGTAGACGGCGACATCGTCACCTATGATGACGGTCTGACAGTCGAGTCTGTCACCGCGGTAGGTAACGGTACTCCGGACGGCGACAACTGGCTGAACAACATCGAATGGGATCCCGCTGCATCTGCTAACCATATGACGATACTCAGCGCAGGCTTATACGAGATCGAGTACACACTCGGCGATTATGACACCTCTGATCCCGAATTCAAGTTTGCGATCAACGACGCATGGACCCATAACTTCGGTTTGGCTGACGGCGGTGTTATCGCTAACGGCGTAGAGACCGACGCGATCTACAACGGTCCTCAGAACATCAAGATCACAGGTCTGCCCTCAGGAACCACCATCAAGATGTATCTCGACCTGACCGAATTTAACTTCGAGACCAAGACCGGCGCGAAGATGACCATCACATGGACTGAGCCCGCTACCGAGGCTCCCACCGAGGCTCCGACGGAGGCTCCCACCGAGGCTCCGGTTGTATCGTATACCACCTCAACGACGATAACGCGAATATCCTCTGGGAGGATAGATGCAGCACCGACAGTTATTGGGATATCTATGTCGAAACCGACGGCATCAACTTCCTGCTGGGTGCTCTTAATGCTGCTCAGGCGGCGGGAACCTACACTTGGGCGGATCTGGATTACACTGCATGTGAGATCTTTGTCGGAGATGCGTTAACACCGTACCATTTCACAGACGGTTCCTGCACTGTTACGACCGATTATAACGACGTAACGGTCAGCGGTATCTTCACCTGTGAAGACGGCAACACATATAATTTGACCTTCTCAACCGGACGCATCTACACTGTCACATGGATGAACGGCGATGAGATCCTTAAGATCGACGAACACTTAGCGTTAGGCGACGCCCCCTCGTTCAGCGGCGAGACTCCCGTAAAGCCCGAGGACGACGACTTCACCTATGAGTTTATCGGCTGGAAGCTCGGTCCGAATTTCTACGAGCCCGACTCACTGCCTATCGTAGACGCCGATGCGACCTACGTGGCTGAATTCGAAAGCACTCCGAAGTACGCGGCAGGCTACTACATCATCGGCACCATGACCGATTGGAAGATCAACGACGCCTATATGCTCACCCCGAACAACAACAACACCGAGTCCACCGAGTATATGTTTGAAGACTTCTCGATCAACATGGGTGATATGTTCAAGGTCGTTTATGCCGAGGCAGGCAAGGATAAGATCTGGTATCCCACCGGCATGGGCAACAACTACGGAGAGAACGGCGAGTTCACCACCGGCGGCTACTACACCGTCTACTTCCGTCCCGACAGCGACGGCGGTGAGGGCTGGTTCTACAACTGCATCTATGTCGTCTGCACGATGACCGACGCCGCTATGCTCGTGAACGGACAGATCAACGTTCTGCCCGAGGCAGAGGACGTTACCTTGAATGACAAGGCTGCTGTAGAAGCCGCAAGAGCGGATTACGACGCTCTGAGCGACGCTGATAAGGCGTTCGTCGATCCTGCTCTGCTGCAGAAGCTGACCGACGTTGAGGCGGCTCTCGCCAACCTCGAGGCAGTGGTAGCTGTCACTGAGCAGATCACCTCTCTGCCCGATAAAGATGATGTTGCCCTTACGGATAAGAATGACATCAATGCGGCAAGACAGGCATATGACGCTTTGAACGACGCGCAGAAGGAAATGATCGATGCTGATACATATACAAAACTGACCGACGCTGAGACGGCCCTCGCGGAAATCGAAGGAGCGGCAGCTGTATACTCTATGATCCAAGCGCTGCCCGATAAGGAGAATGTTACCCTTGCGGATAAGGACGCTGTCACAGCGGCAAGACAGGCATATGACGCTTTGACCGACGCGCAGAAGGCAATGATCGACGCGGACACCTACTCAGTGCTGACCGACGCCGAGGATGCGATCGCGGATCTCGAGGCGGCAAAGACTGTTGAGAATCAGATCAACGCCCTGCCCGATGTCATCATCTACGATGACAAGGCGGACGTAGAAGCCGCGAGACAGGCTTATGACGCCCTCACAGACGCACAGAAGGCGCTTGTTGATCCTGTTGCCTTACAGAAGCTGACAGACGCCGAGCAGAGCATCGCCGTACGCGAGCCGGCAAAGGCAGTTGAAGCATTGATCTTCGCCCTGCCCGATACTATCACTCTTGCCGACAAGGCTGACGTAGAAGCCGCAAGGGCGGCTCTCGATGCGCTGACTCCCGAGCAGGCGGAATATGTCACATTCATCGCCCTCGACAAGCTGTTCCGTGCCGAGGATGCGATCGCGGCAGCAGAGGTAACCGCTATGATCGACGCGCTGCCCGCAGCTGCTGACGTAACCATCAATGACGAAACCGATATCATCAACGCGAGAGCGGCTTACGACGCGTTGAGCGACGCGCAGAAAGTACTGATCGACTCCGATACGCTGCAAAAGCTGACAGACGTTGAAGCTGCGTTCCAAAAGATCGCTGACGACATCGCCGCTGTCTATCAGGTAGCGATGGCGATCGGTGACCTTCCCTCCTCGACAGCCGTGAGCTATACGGATAAGGCTGCGATCGAAGCGGCAAGAGCGGCTTATGACGCCCTGACCGACGATCAGAAGGCTATCTTCCCCGCAGATACACTGCAGAAGCTGGTCGACGAGGGCAAGGT
Organism: uncultured Ruminococcus sp.; assembly: GCA_902764715.1. GTDB lineage: Bacteria > Bacillota > Clostridia > Oscillospirales > Acutalibacteraceae > Ruminococcoides. Next base: position 8,849 of record CACWXE010000098.1, read on the forward strand.
CGAAGAAGTCAACGTCCGATCGGACCGCCTGGAGATCAAGCTCAAGGATACGGACGCGATCCGCTATACTTCCATATCGGAGGAAAGCTCGGATCTGACCAAGCGCCTGCTCGATGCAGGCGTGACTGTAAACGGATATATTCCCGACAGTTCCGGAATGATCATCTCATTTTTGCTGTCCTATGTCCTGCCGATCGCATT
>CACWXE010000099.1 GCA_902764715.1 uncultured Ruminococcus sp.
AGAAGTCGGGAACGCGCCGGAGTTATCGTTATAGCCGCCGCAGCCGGTAGCGATAACGGTCACGCTGATCTCATCCTTCATATCCTCGTCGATGACAGCACCCCAGATGATGTTCGCGTCGGGAGCAGCCTTCTGCTGAACCATGGTGGAAGCCGCGTCGATATCGTCGAGGGTGATATCGGGAGAAGCGGTGATGTTGATGATCACGCCGGTAGCGCCGTCGATGGAGGTCTCCAGCAATGCGGAAGAGATCGCCATATCAGCCGCCACAACGCTCTTATCCTTCCCAGTCGCCTTACCGATACCCATGTGCGCATAGCCTGCGTCACGCATGATAGCGGAGACATCGGCGAAGTCGAGGTTGACAAGACCGGGCACAACGATCAGATCGGAGATGCTCTGTACACCCTGGCGGAGGACGTCGTCCGCGATCAGGAACGCGTTCTGCAGGGTAATGGTCTGGTCGGAAACGTGCTTCAAGCGCTCGTTGGGCACGATGATCAGGGAGTCGACGCAAGCGGACAGCTCCGCGATACCCTGCTCAGCCTGAGCCATACGCTTCTTGCCTTCAAAAGCAAAGGGCTTGGTCACGACCGCCACGGTCAGGATACCCATATCCTTTGCGATATTCGCAACGATGGGAGCCGCGCCTGTACCGGTGCCGCCACCCATACCTGCTGTGATAAATACCATATCTGTATCCTTCAGGAGCGCCGCGATCTCTTCACGGTTCTCTTCGGCAGCAGCCTGTCCGACGCTGGGCATAGAGCCTGCGCCCTTGCCGCGGGTAGCCTTCTCACCGATCTGGATCTTCTCCTGAGCCTGGGAATAACGCAGAACATGCTCGTCCGTGTTGATAGCGATGAACTCTACGTTCTTAACGTCCATTTTGATCATGCGGTTCACAGCGTTGCCGCCGCCACCGCCGACGCCGATTACCTTGATAACCGGAAGACCGCTGTTCGGGTTCTTTTCCACTTCAAAAGCCATTTATATATCCTCCTTGTCATACGAGCGAAAGCCAGTAAGTTTCGCGCATACTTATCATTATATTTCTTCTATCATATTATAACTTACCATATATTGCAGATAAATTCAATCGTTTTCTGAATATTTTTCAAAAAATTGATAAATTTACACAGTGTGCGGCTGAATTACACCCGATTGAATGTTACCATTCACCAGTATAGGCGCCGTAATCGCCCCAGTAGCCATCCGCGGCATAGCCGCTGTAGCCGTCATCGGCATACGCGTAGTAGCTGTAATCGTCCTCGGGCACGTAATAGTTGCCGCCGGAATCGCCAGCGGTACCGCTGTTATCGCCGCTCGGAGCGGTGGTCGGTTCCGTCGATGCCTCGGAGGGGCTCACCGTAGGCGTCGCCTCGTCAAAGTACGAGCGCTTGGTGGTGTTACAGCGGGATACATCCAGCACGCCTGCCGTCTTGACGGTGGTGGCGCTGTCGATCTTATCATTGATGATGATCATCGCGGTACGGATCTTGTAATCCAGATCCTCGGGGATACCGAGCTTGACCTTGATGCGATTCTCATAGGTAAAGGAGATATCCGCCATGTTGGTCGCGTCGATCTCGGTGATGCCCTGATAGCCGTTGTCGGCAAAGGTCTGGGTGATGCTCTCGATCATTTCCACGACCTTGTCATCCTCATAGCTGACATAATCGCCGATCTCACCCGAGGTGAGGGTCGGGCCGATAAAGATCGGCAGGTCGTATTGGGAAGGATCCGTGATACGGTTCAGGATTCGACCCTTGGTGCTGATGACCAGGTATTCATTCTGGTTCACCTTGACCAGATAGCCCTCGACCGCCTCAACGACGGCGATCCGGATCGTATCGGGGATCTTGAAGCTGACGTCAGCTTCTTCCACATAAGGAAAGGTCTTTTTGATACGGTTCTCGGCAGGGGTCTTGGGCGCTAAGAAGATGTTTTCGCCCTTTTTGATGCCGCAGGCGTCGATGATCTCTTCTTCCGTATACTTGGTGATACCGGAAACCTCATAAGCCTGTGTTTTGAATAAAACAGTCAAGGAGAGGATCACACCGACGATCAGTACCACAGCTATGATAGAAGCATAGCTGATGATGCGAATGATCCTGCGCTTGGTCGGCGACATCGGCTTGCGCTGCTTCTCAGGCTTGGGGGGCTTGGTGCTTTTCGCCTTTTTCGCGGGCTTTTTCTTTTTGCTCTTGCTTTTACCCTTGCCGCCCTTGCGATTATTGCGGCGCGCTCTGTTGTCGCGCTCGTCAATGAACTCCTGCTCGTGACGTTCGTCGGTATAAAAGGAGTTGGTGTCGTCCGAAAACTCACCCAGCATATCGTCGTCGCGGTACGGCTCAATCGGCCGATCACGGTAATCGCGCGGATCCTCTTCATAACGGCGGTCATAAGCGTCTTCGCCGTAATCGTCGTCATAGCCTTCATCGTATCGATCGTCATAGCGGTCGTCGTATCGATCATCGTACCGATCGTCGTATCGGTCGTCATACCGATCGTCGTATCGGTCATCATAGCCGTCATCGAACCGCTCGTCATAGCGATCATCGATCATCTCATCGTCGATCATCGGCTCTGCGGGTCGACGTGACGGACGTCTTTTCGGCGCTTTGCGATCGTTCTTCTTACGCTTTTTTCCGGGTCTTCTCGCCATGGTATCCCTCCTTTCTTCCGTGATTTTCCATTGAATTTATATTATAACATATTCATGATGTGATTTCAATAAACTCACCATAATAAGGTTGAGATTGTCACAGTTTACAGCTTTTTGACGTCCGCGCCCAGTGAGGAGAGCGCCAGCTCAAAATCCTCATAGCCGCGTTCGAGATACTCGATGCCGCTGATCTCGCTCTGTCCCCTTGCGCATAAGGCGGCTACCACCAGCGCGGCGGCGCCCCTGAGATCCTGCGCGCGGACATTCGCGGACAGCAGTCTTCTCACGCCGTCGACCACCGCGACCTTGCCCTCCACGCGGATATCCGCGCCGAAACGGCAAAGCTCGCTGACATGGCTGTATCGGCTGAGAAACATATTCTCGACAAAGACCGTCATCCCGTCGGCAACAGCCGCCATACTCATCACCGGCGCCTGCGCGTCGGTCGGAAAGCCGGGATACGGCATGGTGCGTATCAGCTTGGGACTTTGCAGGCGGTAAGGCGCGCTGATACGAACACCTTCGCCGTCGGATTTGATCTCACAGCCGCTGTCCCGAAAGACCGGAAACACCGACTCGAGGTGGGACGGGACGATGCCCGTCATCAATATATCGGAACCCGTGACCGCGGCGGCAGACATCAAGGTCGCCGCGACGATGCGGTCGGGGATCATCGCGTGGGTCGTCGGGCTGAGGTGATCGACGCCGTCGATAAAGATGGTGCTCTCCCCTGCCCCGTGGATCTGAGCGCCGCAGGAATTGAGGAAATCCGCGAGATCGACGATCTCGGGCTCCCGCGCCGCGTTGCTGATGATCGTAGCGCCCTTTGCAGTGGCAGCCGCGATCATGATATTTTCGGTCGCGCCGACGGACGGCAGCGGCAGAACGATATTCGCGCCGTGCAGTACATCCTGCACGCGGCAGTCGAGTTCTCCGTGATCCTCCGAGATTTCGACCCCCATCTCACGCAGGGCGTTCAGATGCAGATCGATTGGTCTCGGTCCCAGCTCGCACCCTCCGGGGAACGACATCCTCACGCGGTCGAACCGCGCGATCATTGCGCCGAGGAAGATGATGGAGGAACGCATCCGATGCATCAGCTCCGTGGGAATCTCATAGCGCGTCACACTGCCGGTATCGACGATGACGGTGTTTCCCTCACGGTGAGCCGTACAGCCTATGTAACGCAGGATCTTGAGCGACGCTTCCACATCGCTCAGCCGCGGGCAGTTATGCAGCACACATTCGCCGCGGCACAACAGCGTCGCCGCCAAAATCGGCAGGGAACTGTTCTTGGAGCCCTGCAGCCGCACCTTTCCCGATAATACTCTGCCTCCGTCAACGACAAACACTGACACACCCAACACCCTTTCCAAAAGCTCTTGCCTTTTATTCTATGTTGGAAAGAGCGGGAGCGTGACAGATATTTGTAGGGGAGGGGCTTGTTGCTCAGCCGCAGACGGCACCCCTCTGCCCTTCGGGCACCTCCCCGGCGGGAGACCCCTCCCGAAACCTATCCGATATATCACCTGTTACTGCTAAGCAACTGCAACCAATCGCTTTGCGAATGTCGCTACGCGACACGGGAGGAGCATTCCTCGGCGGAGACGCCTCCCCCACTGTCACTTCGTGACGTCTCCCCAACGGGGAGCACCCCTCCCCTACAGGATCAACCTTCTGCCAATACTTCCTTCACCGTTTTGTATATACGCTCATTCGCGTCGGTGATCGCCATTTTCTGGGCGTTTTGGCGGTATTCTTCGAGCACGGACTTGTCGGTGAGCATACTGTCGACGGTCTCGATCAACAGCTCGCCGGTCAGGTCGGCCTGTTCGATCAGCTTTGCCGCCTTTTTGTTCACCATGGACATCGCGTTATGATACTGGTGGTTCTCCGCGACGAACGGCGAGGGGATCAGCACAGCGGGTCTGCCCTTTGCCTGAACCTCGGAAAGGGTGATCGCGCCCGCGCGTGATACCACCAGATCGCAAGCCGCCAGACATTCGTCCATATTGTCGATGTACTGTCTGACGTCAAGGTTGTCGTATTCTTCGGGGTCAACGCCCTTGGACTTGAGCAGATCGGGCATCCATGTGCCCTGCTGTCCGTAAGCGTGGATATGATGATATTTTTTGTCCTTTGCGGAACGCACGATCAACTCCGCCATCGAGCGGTTGATGCACTCCGCGCCCAGCGATCCGCCGAAGGAGAGGATGATCGGCTTGCTGTCATCCAGCCCGAGCTTCTCCTTAGCCTCTTCGTGCTTGGTCGAGAGGATCGAGGGACGGATCGGGTTGCCGGTCAGGACAAAGTGCGCCTTGTCCGAAAAACGGCTCTTGGCGTCCTCATTCGCGAGCATGACGCGGTTGACGGACTTCGCCAGCATCTTATTGGTTACGCCGGGATAGGCGTTCTGCTCATGGATGACCGCCTTGTAGCCAAGGTTGCACGCCGCGAGGATGACCGGGCCGCTGACATAGCCGCCCGTACCGATACAGATATCGGGGTCGAATTCCTTGATGATCTTCTTCGCCTTGGAGCGGGATTCAAAGGAATAGCCCACCGTCTTGATGTTATGGATGATATTCTTCGGCGAAAGACTGCGCTTGAAGCCGGTGATGACGACGGATTTGATATCAAAGCCCGCCTGCTTGACAAGGCGCTGCTCCATACCGTCACGGTTGCCGATAAACAAGATCTCAGCGTCCGGCTCCATCTTTTTGATATAGCCCGCGATCGCGATAGCGGGATTGATGTGTCCGGCGGTACCGCCGCCTGCGAGTAATACTTTCATATAAAAACTCCGTTTTTATTAATTAGGAATTAGTAATTAGGAGTTAGGAATGAAGGGTGGGCTTTGCCCACACCCATTTATAGATTTAAGGAAACGCTTCGTTCTAAAGATAAAGGAATCCAAAGCACGAAGTGCTTCCCGTAATTCCTAATTCATCATTCCTAATTCCTCATTATGATTAGCTTTTTTCTATATTCGACGATCTGGAGATTGAGAGGATAACGCCCATCTCGAACATCAGCGTCAGCAGTGAGGAGCCGCCGTAGCTGAAGAACGGCAGGGAGATACCCGTGTTGGGCAGCCAGTCCGTGATAACCAGTATGTTCAATATGACCTGCAGTCCGATATGGCTGATCAAGCCGATACCGAGCAGTTTGCCGAAGCGGTCACGCGCGCGCAGCGCGATGATGACGCCGCGCCATACCAGCAGCGCAAAGATCAACAGGATGATGACCGCGCCGACCAATCCGAGCTCCTCGCATACGATGGCGAAGATAAAGTCGTTCTGCGGTTCGGGCAGGTAGAGGTATTTTTGTCGACTCTGCCCGAGTCCGAGTCCGAACAATCCGCCCGAACCGATCGCGTACAGGCTGTTGCGCGTCTGCCATGTACTGTTCCACATATCTCGGTCGAGATCCTCATTCAGCGCCTGACCCCAGCCATCCATACGCTCCATCGCGTAGGTCAGCATGCCGGTCACCCACAAGAGCAGAATCAGCGCTACGAGGATCGCCGCGCCGATCGCGAGCCATTTGACCTTGATGCCCGATACATAGAGCATGATGACGGTCAGGATACCGATGATAACGATACAGGAGTAATGCGGCTCGAACAGCAGCAACAGCGCTGTGGAGAGGAATACCGCCGCGCCGGGCAGGATACCGTATTTGAACGTATCCATCCGGTCGTAATAGCGGCTGCCCCAGTGCGCCAAAAACAGGATGATTGCGAATTTGCTAATCTCCGACGCCTGTATACCGAACGCGCCGACGCCGATCCATCGGTGAACGCCGCCCTCCTGTGACGGCAACACCAATACCAACAGCAGCGCAAAATAGCTCAAACCGAGGATAATAGCCGCGAAACGGTGATAATGGTGGTAATCCAAGAAGGAGACGCCGAACATGATCACCAGTCCGATCAGCGCGAACAGGAGCTGACGTTTGAGATAATAATAGCTGTCGCCGATCTCATAATAGGCGACCGGATACAGAGAGAAATTGATTTTTCGTCTGCCTCTTTTGTCAGAGGCACGACGATCACCCTCATAATCCCGCACCCTGCGGCGCGAGGTGTTTTCGATTGTTGACATATGCCTCAGTCCTTAGTTATGGTGGTTGAGATCGCCGCTCCGAAGCTCTTTCGGGATCGGCGATGGATTTATGATACGGGTGTTTGGACGATGCCGAAGATCACCAGCAGCAGTGCCGCCAGACCGCAGATCGCGGTGAACGCGGAGAACACGCAGACGATCTTGGTCTCCGACCAGCCGCACATCTCAAAATGATGGTGGATCGGCGACATCTTGAACAACCGCTTGCCGTGGGTCAGCTTGAAGTAGGAGACCTGCAACACGACGGACAGCATTTCGAGCAGATAGGTCAGCGCGATCAACAGCAGCATGAACTGCATATCCATCGCGAACGCCATCGAGCATACCATGCCGCCGAGGAACAGCGAGCCGGTGTCGCCCATAAAGCACTTGGCGGGGTGAAAGTTCCAGACGAGGAAGCCTAAGCATCCGCCGGCGCCCGCCGCGGTATAGAGCACGTTTGACGTGTGATCACCCAACACATTCGCGATCAGCATCATGAACAGGCAGGCAAAGAAGGTGATCGAGCCGTCGAGTCCGTCGATGCCGTCGGTCAGGTTGACCGCGTTGACGATCGCGACCAGTGCGATCGCCATGATGATGTAGTAGAAGAACCCGAGTTCGACATAGTGATTGACAAAGGGGATCAGGATCCGGGTATCATCCTTGCACAGGTGCATCAGGAACAGATAGATCGCCGCCGCCAAAAATTGCAGGACGAGCTTTTGGATCGCGGTCAGACCGAGATTGCGCTTTTTGACGACCTTGACATAGTCGTCGACAAAGCCGATCGCGCCGTTCATCAGCGCGAACAGCAAGCCGATGAACACATAGTAGCTGACGGAATTCATCCCGTGATTTATCGCGTACAAAAGCACGCCCGCGGTCGTCGCGATAACGATACCGATGATGAACATGATGCCGCCCATCGTAGGGGTACCCTGCTTGTTTTTATGCCATTTCGGCCCTTCCTCCAAGATCGTCTGACCGAAATTCAGTTTGTGGAGGAAAGGGATCAAGAACTTTCCTATCACGGCGGTGATAGCAAACGCCGCGGCAGCCACACCGAACGCCCAAAAACCTGTCTCCATTTTTACACCTCATTTATTTTGATGATAAAGCAGAGAGTACGCTCTCCGCGATAAGGGTCGGCAGAACACATCATCAACGACGATCCGTCGACCCGATAACGTTGAAATCGAATGAGAAATGACGCGCGCGTCTAGTCGGCAATACCGCTGCTGCTGAAGGTAACGGTGATGACCGTACCCGGCATAACCTCGTTGCCCTCGGGGATACTCTGTGACGTCGAGGTTCCGTCGGACGAGGATACCATACCCGTCATGCTGACGTTCAGGTTGTTCGACGCCGCAAGTCCGTTGACCTCCGCTACGCCCAGTCCGACAAAGTTCGGAACCGTGACCTTATCGGTGGACGCGCTCTGATCGGTGTACAGGACGATGGTGCCGCCTGTGGGGATCGAAGCGCCTGTAGCGGGACTCTGGGAGATGACCGTGGAGCCTTCGCCCTTGACCGTGACGCTGAAGCCGTCTGCCTCAGCCGCCTTTGTCGCGTCCTCAATACTCTGACCGGTGTAGGAGCCGGCAGCGGTATCGATGTTGCTCATCTCTTCGTCGGTGTACTGTGCCGCGACGTCGAGATAAGGCAGGACCTCGCTCATGATGCTCGCGAATACCGGAGCCGCGACCTCGGAGCCGTAGTAACTGCCGCCCAGAGGAGCGTCAAAGAATACCAGCGCCGCGTACTGCGGGTTGTTCGCAGGCGCGAAGCCGCAGAAAGATGCGATATAGTCGTCGGCGCCGTCGTCGTTGACGTCGATCAGCTTCTCGGATGTACCGGTCTTACCGCCGACGCGATAACCGGCGACGTAGCCGTTTTTACCGGAACCGGTCGTCGCGTTCTCCTCCATGATACCGCACATCTCTTTGGATACGGAGTCGGAGATGACCTGACGCTTTGTTTCGGTAGATGTATTTTTGACGACCTTGCCGTTGGAGTCAAGGATCTGTTTGACGACATGGGGCTGGACGATCTTGCCGCCGTTGGCGACAGCGCTCGCCGCGGTGATCATCTGGATCGGGGTGATCGAGAAGTTCTGACCGAAGGAGGCGACCGCTAAGTCGGTGTCGAGCATATTACCCTCTACGCCGTCATGGATAAAGAACTGGTCGTCGGACTCGCCGGGCAGGTCGATGCCGGTTTTATCCGAGAAGCCGAACGCCTGGTAATAATCCCAGAATTTTTCCTTACCGACTAACTGACCGATCTGGATGAAGCCGGGGTTACAGGAGTTCAACAGACATTCCTGATAGGTCTGGGAGCCGTGACCGGCGGTGTTATGACAGTGGATGGTGTCCTCATACAGCTGGAACGCGCCCGAGCAGTTAAAGCGGCTGTTCTCATTGACAACGCCCTCCTGCAGCGCCATCGACAGCGTCACCATCTTGAAAACCGAACCGGGGTAGTAGGTGTCGGAGATCGCTTTGTTACGCCAGTTACGCGCCAGCGCCGCACTGTTTGCCTCGGCTTTTGCCTTGGCGATCAGCTCGTTCTTTTGGGATTCGCTGAGCTTAGACGGATCGGCGTCCTCCTCGATATAATCGTGCTTGACCAGATACTGGACGTCGATGCCGTCGATCTCTTTCTGCTGTTCATCGCTGATAGCATACGGCTTATTCAGATCAAAGCCGTTGACCGACGCCATCGCTAGGATCTCGCCGGTATTGACGTCCATCACGATACAAACGCCGCGTTCATGGACATCATGGTCGATGACGCCCTGTTTCATGTACTTTTCAACGATACTCTGGACGGTCTCGTCGATGGTCAGCACCAAAGAGCTGCCGTCGATCGCGCCGATGTTCTGGTTATAATCGAAGGGCATTTCCGTCTGGACACCGTTCTGTGCCGAAACGATACGACCCGGTGTGCCGGAAAGATAATCGTTGTACTTGAATTCTACACCCGACAGACCCTGATCCTCGGAGCCGGTGAAGCCGATCACCGAAGAAGCGAGGTCGCTGTAGGGATAATAGCGCTTATAGTCATCGAGCAGCGAGATGATACCCGCCTTTTGATACTTTTCGGAAAGCTCGTTTTGCAGCTGGATGATCTGCTCTTTCTCAGAGGTCTCCACCTTGCGTTTGACGGAGACATAGTAGGTATTCTGCTTGGTTTCCTCATAGGTCTCATTTTCATCCACACCTAAGATCTCACTCAGGCGCTTTGCGACAAAATGGCGCTGTTCATCACCGTCCGCACCGTCGTCAAAATACGCAGGCGCCATGACCACCTGCCATACGGAAGCGGACTGGGCGAGGATCTTGCCCTTGGTGTCATATATCGTACCGCGCTTAGCGGATACAGGCGTATCCGAAAGCTGCT